>CAMBEV010000001.1 GCA_945865595.1 Nannocystis exedens
GCCAAAGGCAGACGTCGTGAGGTCAAGCTCGTACGGCGTCATGAACCCGAGGAGCACTTCATCTTTCAGATTGTCGCGAATGATGCGTCCCTTGCGACGCACGAGGATGATGATCATCACCAGAAACGAAATCACCACGAGGAACCAGAGTGGCAACATCACGAACACGAGCATGTTCGAAACTGTCGCTGCGAAGTTCCAGATGAAGTGCAAGAGCACCGCAGCAAAATAGCCACCGATCGGCCCGAGCCACTTCCACGCACCGGAACGTTCACGTGCGAGACCGAAGCCGATACCCGTCATCGATGTGTAGAGAGGGTGCCCCCAAGGAGAGAGAATACCGCGCACAAAGAAGCTCGCCGCCAGCGCGCCTTCTTGCCGATTCTCAAGCAACGCCGCGCGCGCGTAATAGGTGATGTTCTCGATCGCCGCAAAGCCCAGCGCAACGAACGTTGCGTAAATGATGCCGTCCACGACGCCGTCGAACTCGCGCCTCCAAAAGTAGAACATCGCAAAGAGCGCGAGGCCCTTCCAAAATTCTTCGACGAGCGGCGCCGAGACACACGCGCCCATGAATCGGCCAAAATCGCGGCCACCGATCGCGACGCTCACTTCACCGACGACGGTGTTGATCAGGCCTGAAAAACCGATCGCCGCAACACCGCCCCACGCAAGTACAAGCAATAGGGCCCACCACGGCTCGGGGTCGTATCGGTCTAAAATCCATGGGATCCATAAATAGATCACCAGTGGTGGCAAAGCGCAGAGCGCACCAAGTGCCATGGCTTCGAGCTCACCGTGCGTGCCCATCAAAGCGGGCGCAATGAACAGCACGGCAGTGAGCACCGCGCCGGCCACCATGAAGAGCACGTAGAGGATGATGCCGATGATGCGTCTCGTGTCTTCGCTGTTTCGACCACGGTTAGGCGGCTGCCTCTGCATCGGCTGTTGCCACTGCGGATGAACTCCGTACGAACCTTGAGGGGGACCTTGCGGCGGTGGGTAACCCTGCATATCGGCAGGAGCCTATCAGCTCGCCCGAGCCCATTCACAACTTGACGATCGAGTCCCAAGCCGCCGCGATCTCGGCGGCCGTCCACACACCGGCATCAACCTCTTTGAACCGCCCCGAGCTCTCGACAAATTTAAGCGCGTAGACGCGCGCACCTGCCACCGCGAGCACATGCCCGGTCCGATCGCGGGAAGCGTCGCTTGCCAAGAACAGCACAGCGGGAGCCACGTGCTCTGGCGTGAGCGTGTCGACCCCTTGGAACAGCGGAAGGTCTACGGTGAGGCGCGTCTTGGCGAGCGGCGCGACCGCGTTCACCGTGATGCGGTGCTTTTGCAGCTCGATCGACGACGTCCGCGTAAGCGCATACACTGCAGCACTCGCCATTGAGTAACTTGCTTGACCAAAGTGCCCAAGCAGGCCACTCGCGCTCGTGGTGTTCACAATGCGACCGCCACCGCCTTGCGCGAGCACCTGCCGAGCAAAGCACTGCGTGGCATAGAGGGACCCTTTTGCGTGCACATCAAAGACGCGATCGACCGCCTCTTCGTCCAGCCTGAGCAACGTCCGATCGAGCACGAAGCCGGCGTTGTTCACGAGCACGTCCACGCGCCCAAACGCCTCGACAGCCGCCTTCACAAAGCCCTCAGCGCCCGCCGGGGTTGCGACTGAGTCGCGATGCAGGGCGACCTTGTGCCCAACGCTGCGCAGCTCAGCTGCGAGGGTGGATAGGCGCGATTCATCGGCACCGAGCCCACGTTCGTCAACTCCGTTGTCGTTCAGGACGAGCAGCGCGCCCTCACGCGCGAACAGCCGCGCGTACGCACAACCGAGGCCACCCGCCGCACCCGACACCAACACGACCTTACCGTCGAGCAAACCCATGGCCGCCGTTTAGCAGCCTGCTGGGCCGAACTCGCAGGAAACTTTCAGTCACACGAGAACGTGCAATACGATTAACCTGCAAATCGTCGGAGGCGACGCATGTCGGACAAACGGCCGGTTCTGGGTGAAAAGTTCGAGCCAAACACGGCATCAATTCGCGCCCCGCTGCAAGGCGACTGGGCCGATGAGGACACGGCTGTCACCCGCCCCACCGATGTCAATTCAACGCCGGCCGAAGTACGAGCGCGCGATCGCGCCACGCTGACGATCCTCAACGGCGTCAATGCCGGCCAAGTCTTCGCGGTCGAGAACGAAACGTGCAGCGTAGGTCGCGATCGCAACGCCGACGTGCGAATCGAAGACGCGGGCATGAGTCGTCAGCACGCCAGCATCATCCGAACGGCGAGCGGACAGTACTTCGTCGAGGACGCAAGCTCGACGAATGGCACGTTCATCGAGGGACGGCGGGTGCAGCGCGTCGAGCTTCGCTCTGGCGACCACGTCCAGTTCGGACCCAACACGGCGCTTTCGTTTTCGCTGAAAGACGCGCGTGAGCAAGAGCTCGCTCGTCAACTTTATGAATCATCGACGCGCGATCCCCTTACGGGGGCCGTCAACCGCCGCTACCTCAACGAACGTCTCACAACCGAAGTCGCCTACGCGACGCGGCACCGCACCCACTTGGCAACCGTGCTGCTTGACCTCGACCACTTCAAGCTCACCAACGATCGTTGCGGTCACCTCGCGGGCGATCAGTTGCTTCGATTTGTTGCATCGCAAGTCACCAAGTCAATCCGCACGGAAGACGTCTTTGCTCGATGGGGCGGCGACGAATTTGTCGTGCTCGTCCGCGGCATCGACCACCAAAATGTCGCGCTCTTTGCCAATCGCCTGTGCGCGGCCGTCGAACACGGTCGCGTCGAATGGGCGGGCGTTGCTCTAAGGTCGACGGTCAGCGTGGGCGTTGCCTCAATCGAAGAGTGCAAAAACCGGTCGGCCCTCACGCTCATGGCACTCGCCGATGAACGCCTCTATCGCGCAAAGACCTCGGGCAGAAACCGCGTCGTCGCGTAAAGGCGGACGACCCGCGCTTCAAGCGTCGCTATTGACGGCGCAATTCGCAGGGTGATAGCGACGTTGACGTCAGAAAACCGAGACGAGGCAGCGGCAGTGCGCCTCAACAACAGGAGACTTACGATGGCCGTAGACGTCAAAAAACTGTTCAACGAAGACCTCCCCGCGGGGCTCGCCAAGAACGCCGAAGAGGCAAAGACCGTTGGCGCGAAGTTCCAAATCAACATCACGGGCGAAGGTCAGTGGCACGTCGATGCCACAGAGACCGGCCCGACCGCCAAAGAAGGCAGCGACGCTGCCGACGTGACGATCACCCTCGCCGCAGAGGACTTTCAGAAGCTGATGGAGAACCCACAGGCCAACAGCATGCAGCTGTTCTTCGCAGGTAAGCTTAAGGTTGAGGGCAACCAGATGCTCGCGATGAAGCTGACAAAGTTGTTTAGTTTTAAATGAGTCGGGGCCCGCGTGACGCTTGGGTGGGCCGGACGTTTACCACCAGAGAACCGCGGGCGTTCTGCTTGTGGCGGCTGAGGTAGCGCTGAGCATGCTTCCGCTTGCGAATGTGCGTGTGCTCGACCTCAGCCGCCTGCTGCCGGGCCCCTTTGCTACGCTGGCCCTGGCCGACCTTGGCGCGCAGGTTGACAAGCTCGAAGACCTCGAAGGGGGCGACTACCTGCGCCACATGCCGCCCCCCCACGGGGCTGAGTCGGCCATGTTCGCGGCCCTCAACCGCAACAAGCGCAGCCTGGCGCTCGATCTGAAGCACGCAGACGGTAAATCGACTTTCCTATCGATGCTTCCGCACTACGACGTGCTGATCGAACAGTTTCGTCCGGGCGTCATGGACCGCCTCGGGATTGGATATGCCACGCTTCACGAGCGCAACCCGCGCCTGATCATTTGTAGCCTCACTGGTTACGGACAAACGGGCCCGTTGCGCAACGCCGCGGGGCACGATCTCAACTACCTCGCGCGCTCTGGCGTCCTTGGCCTTCAGGGCCCCACAGGCGTGGCCCCCCAGGTGCCTGCGTTCCAAGTTGCCGACATTGGCGGCGCCCTGTGGAGCGCATTCGGAATCGTCACCGCTCTTTATGAACGGACGATCACACACAAAGGTAAGATCATTGACATTAGTATGCTCGAAGCGAACATGGGCTTCGCGGCGCTTGCGTTTGGAAACGTGCTCGCGGGTCACCCGCCCGCGCGTGGTGACGACACGTTGTCAGGCGGACTCAGCGTGTACGGCGCCTATCGCGCAAAAGACGGCTTCGTCACGATCGCGGCTCTTGAACCTAAGTTCTGGCTGAGATTCGCCGCGGCAGTGGGCATCGAGGCCGACCTCTCAGCGCTACTCCCAGGCCCGCATCAAGTCGCACTTCGTGCGCAGCTTGCAACTCTTTTTGCGGCGCGCACCCGAGCCGAGTGGGAGGCCTTCGCTAGGCAGCACGACTGCTGCGTCGAACCTGTGCTCGAAAGCGACGAGCTGCAGCGCGACCGCCAGCTCGTGGCACGTCAAGCGTTCACCACCGTCGCAACCAAAGCAGGGCCCCTCACGCAGCTCAATACGCCCCTCACCCCTCGCGATCGAACGCACAGTGAAGCTCCCAGAAAGGGCGAGCATACACGCACCATTCTACGCGAGGCTGGCGTCAGCGACCAAGCGATCGAGGCCCTGTTCGATCGCAAAATCATCGCTGAGTAAGAATATTTACCGTCTGCGCCAAGCAGCGACAAAGTCCGCGTCGTCAAGCACGCCCTTCTTGAGCAGCACCGACATCAGCGTTGCCACCGCCGATTCCCACCGTGGGTTGCGGCCAAGAATTTCCGTTGCATCGGCCCCTAGCGCCGAAGCCCGAAGCGCGCTGATGATGTCGCGCGTCGAAAGCTCGTCTTCCACGTATCGAACCGGTGCTGCCGCGGGCGCTCGAACGGAAGCCCGTGGCGGTGGGGGTGGGCGCGCCGCAACTTCGAACGCGGTAGGTGTCGTCGCAAATTGCTCAGCCGCAAGCGGTGGAGGCGGCACAGTGTGGGCGCGCACCGCAGGGAGTGGCTCGCGTACATCGTAATGCTGCAGCGCCACCTGGATATCGGCGCTTGAAGCGATCATCGATTTAACCGGCATCCGCGCGGTCTTGCCGATTTCCGCCAGCGCTTCGAGGTTGGTCGGATCGTCGGTCGCCACGTAAAGCGTGTCGCCTCTATTACGAATGTGTCGGACGAAAATCGGAACGACGCCAAAGCGACACGCCACGTCACGAGGCACCAACGCCAAGAGCGACGGGGAAAAATCGATTTGATGCAAGGCGACCCAAGGCACAGCGAGCTGCCGGCTTAACGTCTGCGTGAGCTGCGCCTCCGTAAGCAATTGCTCATCCACGAGAACCTGGCCCAACTTGCGCCCGGATGCCCGTTGCAACAAAAGAGCGCGCTCGAGCGCGAGCGCATCTAGCGCCCCCGCCTCGACCAGCAGCTCTCCAAGTCGCTTCATCACGGGCCTTGTCCTCCGCTCGGTTACGGCCCAGAGCTGGCGCCAGTTTAGGGCCTGCGCTCTTTTCTCGTGAAATGGTAAGATCAGCGTCTGATGCGTCTGTGTCCGCAATGCTCCGGTATCTGCGACGGGGCCCATAATTTCTGCGCGACGTGTGGCTTTCCGATCAGCAAGATCGCAGACCCCGCCGCCGACGCAGTGATCGGGCGCACGTTGCCTGGCGGCTACTGCATTCTCGAGCTGGTGGGTATCGGCGGTATGGGCCGCGTCTACCGCGCTGAGCAAACAGCACTCGGGCGCACAGTCGCCGTGAAGATCATTCACCCGCATCTCGTCGGCGAAGAAAATGCTGCCGCTCGATTCATCACCGAGGCACGTGCCGCCAGCCGGCTGAACCATCCGAACTCCGTCTCCATCATCGACTTCGGCAAGACCGATGACAGTCAACTTTATTTGGTCATGGAGTTCCTGCGTGGGCGCGACCTTGCTCGCGTCGCGTTCGACGAAGGGCCGTTGCCTATACGGCGCATCGTCAACGTGATGGATCAAACACTCGCAGCGCTCGCCGAAGCGCATCACCTCGAAATCATTCACCGCGACCTCAAGCCCGAGAACATCATTTTGGAGCCCGTTCGAGGCGGAGGAGACTTCGTCAAGGTGGTTGACTTCGGCCTCGCAAAAATGCGTATCGGGAAGACGGAGCCGTCAATCACAAGCCCCGGCGTCGTGTGCGGGACGCCAGAGTACATGAGCCCCGAGCAAGGCCGCGGCGATACACTCGATCCGCGAAGCGACCTCTACTCGGTGGGCATCATTCTTTATCAACTGCTCACCGGAAAGCTGCCGTTTGATGGCAACTCACCCACCCAAATCGTCCTCGCGCACATCACGCACACTCCGCAAGATCCTAGGCTCGTTGCTCCGCACCGTGCGATCCCTGAAGCGCTCGCGGAGGTCATCCTCCGCACGCTTGCCAAAGATCCCGGCGCGCGCTTCCGCGACGCCGACATGTTCCGGCAGGCCCTCAGGGCGAGCCTGGGCGACGAAGAACGCGACAGCGTGCGCAGCATCCGGCCCGTAAAGTGCTCAAGTTGCGGAACGACCAATACCGCGGGCCAAAAATTCTGCGGTGAGTGCGGCGGACCGCTCTCCACAATCGCACCCACGATGCCCCCCCCGCTTTCTCACAGCGCCCGCGACTTTATGGCCGATGGCCCAAGGCAGGCGCGTGTTCCGGCCCACCGGAATTTGCAAAAATTGCCCCTTCCGCTGGTAGGCCGCGACGGCGACCTGGAATGGCTAGACGAGCGCCGCCGCGAGGCACGCGCAAGCATGGATGCCGTGCGCATCACTGCCGAGGACGGCGTCGGAAAAACGCGTTTGCTCGACGAGTTCTTGATGGTGTGCACGGCCGCCGGGGACACCGTCGTGCGAAGTGGCCCCGATCCCTATTGTGCCTCTGTCGGTTACTTTACGGTGACCGATCTCATTCGCAAGCTGTCTGGTTTCAACGAAGAGCTCGCGTCAACGTCCGGTGACCTCAACCCTGACGCCCGGGCGGGACTTACCCAACTGTTCACTTCGAACCGCATCCGCGTGTCGCAACTCGACGTGAGCCCCGAAGATCGGCGCTACTGGGTTACCTGCGCCTTGCGGTGGGCAATTGGCCGCGCTCATGACCTCCACGGCGGAAAACGATTGGTACTGGCCGTTGACGATCTTCAGGCGATCGACTCAGCCTCGCGCAATGCGCTTCGCGATCTGGCCAACGCGGCGCCCTCGCTGCCCGGCCTACTTGTGGGGGCGCACACGCCGGGCTTCGACCCGGGCTGGTCGTCAAGCGCTACGCGTGCGCTCGCCGGGCTCAGCCCCGCGACGGTGGCCGAGCTATTCGCGACTGGAAAACCGAACCCATCACGCCTCGATGAGGGAGGGGTCATCCCCGCACTCTATGTGGACCAGCTCGTTCGGTACTCGCAGGAGCAGGGGGGCGCTACACCCAACCGCCTCACCGATCTGCTCGCCCTCCGCGTTGAACGGCTCGAAGCAGGCGCGCGACGCACGCTGCAAGCCATCGCGATTTGGGGCGATGCCGCCACAGAGTCGATCCTTGTGCGATTGATCCCAGATGAGGCAAAAATCGATCGAGCAATTGCGCATTTAGCACGCAGCGGCATGGTCGAAGTGCATGAGCGCTTCGTCAAAACATCACACCCATTGTTACGAAATATTGTGCTCGCGACCATTCCCGCAACGGTGAAGAAGGAGCTCCATAGCGCGGCGGCAGAGGTCGCGCACGAGGTCGGCGTTCCGCTCGAGGCTCTCGCTGTTCACGAATACGAGGCGGGACATGCGTTCCAAGCCCTCATTCTGCTCGAACGCGTGAGCTCCGAAGCGGAGGGCCGCGACGCAATCGATGATTCGATCCTCGCATTGCGACGCTGCCTCGATCTGGCACGCAAGGAAGTCTTCCGTGGTGAGCTCGACGATCCGCTTCGCGCGGTTCTTATTTTCAGTCGCAAGCTAGGTGAAGCGCTTGCTCGCTCTGGCGCTTACGCAGATGCCGAAGGTGTGCTCCGTGAAGCCGTTGACCTCGCCGCCCATGAGAGCGCCGACCGCGCTCACCTCCTCGGCGCGCTTGCGCGGGTCGCACGTGGACGCGATCACATTCATGACGCGCGCAGTTACCTCTCGGAGGCACTCGACCTAGCAGCGCGGTCGGGCATGCTCGAGCTTGTCACCTCGCTCGAGCCCCTTCGCCGAGCGCTCCACCCCCCGCCTCGGTGAGGTGAGGCTCGAAACGGTTCGAACGTTTATCGACAGGGCATTTGCCACGGCTGTACTCTAGGGTCAGTGCGGCGATCGCCATTCGTCATAGCAGCGCTTTCTTTCTTTGCGTGTCGAAGCGCGTCTCTGCCGTCGTCTCCCGCTGGCAGTGCACGACCGACCGACCGCTACCTCGAAAGTGTGCACTCGTGTGCTCGCATCTCTAGCTGTGCCCGCAAAAACGATCCGCAGCAGTATCGTGATGCGTCGCAATGTGTCGAACGGTGGCTCGCGTGGAGCGAAGAGCACAACGTCGTCGTCCATTGTTTCGGCAACGCCCATTCATGCTCTGACGTTGACGCTTGCTTGCACCGACGCAACGACACCCTTGTCACCGCTGTTTGTAACAAGCACAGTAACGAATCGACATTTTGCCTCGATGAGACTCTCTATCAGTGCGACGACGAGAATGACGACGAGTCTCGCGCGATTCGCTGTGCCGACATCAAAGGCGAATGCAGGGACCACAAGACCCACGACGGCCTCTCGTCCCGCGCGTGCATTTCAAACGCGATGTGTCCTGCGGGCGCCCCTGAATCTCGCTGTCTCGACGCAACGACGCTGCTCACGTGCGATAACGGCGCTGCCGACAGAGCAAAGTGCGACCCCGGCGAAACGTGTCGACTGGTTCGCGACGAGAACAACGAGCCCACCGCGTATTGTGCGAAGCCCGAACAAACACAGTGCGACCGCGTCGGCCAGCGATATTGCGAGGGCAACAAGCTCGTCAGGTGTGCGCCAGCCGGTGCGAGGGGCGCAGCGGAAGTGCTCGATTGTGCAAAGTACGGGCTCTCGTGTGACCCCACAGGCGCAGCTGCGGGATGCCGCGTGGCCATCGCTCCGCAAGCCGGGTGTCAGGACGGGAACACGCGGTGCCGCGATCAGGACCACCTTGAGTTCTGCGCACTCGGTCTTAGGGTCGCCGTCTCGTGCAAGTCGCTAGGGTTCGCGAGTTGTGATCCCGATGGCAATGGTCTCGAGGCGGCTTGCACCATCGCACATTGAAGTACCCTTTTTCGCGAACCTGAGGCTTGCGCCTTGCGCTCCCCCCATCCCGTCTGGCACTACAAGCTCAATCGGTCACCCAGAGAGCGACGCTTACCTAAGCCTACATTGTTTTAGGCCCAAAACATCGCCCAATGAGAGACCAACCCATAGTCTAGCGTTCAAGGAGTCCGCGATGAGCGCCTCACAAACCCGAAGCAAGCCAAGCACCTCACGCATCGCCCTCGGTGGTGCAAAAAAGACACGCAAACAAATTTCGAACTCGCTCGCACTCGTCGAGCCCGAACTCGCGGCCGCTTCCGCCTTCGTCGACGCGTTCGAAGACATCCTTCGCGCCGAACGACAAGGGTATTGACCTTTCCCTCCTTAGACGACCCACCCAACGGCCCAATACACGAGCCAACCGAAGGCTTCCCGAATGGCATCGGTCGTGTCGCTGAGCGAACGCGCGCGCGGTAGCGGGCCCGCATTGTAGAAACGGCCGGCCGCCCGAAAGTCGACGGGGAGAAGGTCGGGGTTGAGGCCCACGGCTCGGAAGGAGCCTGCGGCGCGCTGCATGTGCATCGCGGATGTCACGAGAAGAACCGTCTGGAACTTTCGTTGATCGATGATGCGCTTTGAGTAGAGCGCGTTCTTGTGCGTGTTGAGGGCTTCCTCCTCCAGGAGAAGCCGCGAGCCGTCGATGCCCCATGCGCGAAGTTGACGGGCGAGAAGTGCCGCCTCTGATTCGCCGCGGCCGTCGATGCCACTCGAGATGATCGCGAACTTTGCGCGGTTCATGCGCAGGACGTCATACGTCACGAGGAGGCGCTCGACGGCGTCGTTGTAGGACGGTGGGTTTGACCGACCCTCCATCAGACCGCCGAGGAGAACCACCGCATCGTAAGTGACATTCTCGCGAACCGTTCTGTGCGCTTGGCCTTCGAGGCTGCCCGTGAGCAAGCTCGCGGTGCATCCTGTCGAGCTCACGTAGATCACCGCAAACGCATACAATATCGCGCGTCGCGCTCTCCGGATACGCATTGGGGTTCTCGGCCTGCGCCGTAACTGCGCGAGCGCCCACAGGAGCAGCAGCATGACCCATGTGTAGGGAGCGACGAGAACGTCTAGGGTTTTTGACAAGAAGAAAAACAACATCGAGCTCCCCGCGCCGGCGCATCATCCTACGTTGTCAGCCTGAACGAAGTGAAGGATCTCCATGGGTTTCGCCACACCACATCTCGCGCGCTGGGATCTCGACAAGACCTACCTGCGCACTGAATTCGCGACCGTGCGTGATCTCTTACGAACAGCATTCGAGAGTCCCGCGGACAAGCGCGCCTTCAGCGGCGCCACGACCTTGCTTCGTGAGATGCGCGCGGCTGGAAGTCACATCCATCTTCTCTCGGGTTCGCCCGAGCAGATGCGGCGCCGCATCGAAGCCAAGCTTCGTATCGATGGCGTTGAATGGGAAACGATGACGCTCAAACCGAATCTCGCCAACATTCTGAGGTTGCGACTTCGGGCAATAAAGGACCAAGTTGGTTACAAATTGCCGGCGTTGTTGCAAGCGCGCGTTCACCTCGAAACTCGAGGCCAATCGTCAACACTTGAGACATTGATCGGCGACGATTCTGAAGCCGATGCCTTCGTGTACTCGCTCTACGCTGATCTTCTGAGTGGCACCATTGAGCCTGCCAAATTGGGGCCCATCTTCAAGCGTGGGCGCGTCTACCCTGACCACGCCGAGGCTGCGGTGAGGGCGGTACGGGCACTGCCCCAGGCCCCGCGTGTAGAGCGCATCCTGATCCATCTGGAACGACAGGCGCCCCCGAGAGACTTTGGTGTTTACGGCGCGCGTCTCGTGCCGTTCTACAACTATTTCCAAGCGGGGTTGGTGCTCTTCGAAGACCGCCGAATCCCCGCGGACGCGGTCTGGCGACTCGCGTCTGAGTTCGTGTTCGAGCACCGCTTCGACGGCGAAGCCCTCGTGCGGAGCTATCGCGACCTCATGCGTCGCGGTCACCTATTAGGCAATAACATTGACGTTCTGAAAGAGACCTACGCCAAGAATAAGTCAGCGGGTCAAATCGCTACCGCGATCGACCTCGAGTACTTCTTCACCCAACTTGACGACTTACACGCCTTCGCGAGCAGCCAGCCGCCCCGAAGCGCTTCCCCTCCCCCCGATTATGCGGCGTTGGTGGCCAAAGCAATCCGCCACGGGCACTAAACCAGTGGCACGGCCGGCTTACGGCGCAACCGCACAAGGTGCATGGCGACGCACACCCACAAGAGCACGCCGGTGCCGAAGGCTGCTAGCACCCACGGCAGGTATTGCGGCGCGTACTCGATCGCGATCGTCTGCTTGCCCGCCGGCAGGTCGAGGCCGACGAGACCATCGGGGGTCGCGTACACCTTCGCTACGCCGGCGCGGACACGCCAACCCTTGAGGATGTTCGTGTTCACTTCGACTTTTAGAGGCTCGCGCGACTCGTACCCGAACACCACTCGCCCCGGAGTCCGCTCGCCAAGCGATAAAGTACCTTGACCTTTTGTCGCGTAGAGCTCGCCCTGATACGCGCCGTCGCCAACATAGTGCGTGTTGCTCTCGATGCCCGCGGGCTCGTAAATAAACTTGGCGCACTTCGTACCGTCGAAATAGAGGTCGGGCTTCGGCGCATCGTGAATTGTCGCGATGATGGTGGTGCTCCGGATGAGCCGTTGATACTCGGGTCCAGGGTAATCTCGAAACGTAGAGCTCCACGTGTTTGCCGTCGTCACGAGCACCTCAGCCACCAGAAAAACCTGGGCCGCGCGCGCCACAAACCAGTGCCGGATGGCATCGAGCGAGCGACACAAAACGATGATGAAGAACAGGTGAAACAGCAGAAACATCCTGCTCTGCACGTGGGCGTTGTTCAGCAGCGGCACATGTTGAAAGAGCGTCCAGGGGTTGCGCTTTTCGCCCCACCCCGTCGCGGCCCAAAGAAAGAGCGCCATCAGCACGAGGTAAACTGCGTTCTGCTTGAGGAGCTTCCATGAGATGAGGCCACCGAGAACGACGAAGACTGCGGCTCCACCGAGATAGCAGCCGTACTCGTGAAAACGGTGGATGCTACCCGGAGGTAGAAAGGAAACCGTCTGGTCTGGATAGAAGAGCGCGCGCGCCACTTCAGCGGGTTGCATCGACGTCATGTCAAGCGCTGGCAACCTCTTTCCGTGCACGCTGATCACCGGAACTATTTTTGCGCTCGTCAAGAGAATGAACGAAATTGCGCAGACGAGCCAGACGGCCCAGTGTCCCTTGATTTGCACGGCAAGCGCGATCGGCTTGATACGTCGAGTGAGCAAGAGAAGGCCGACTAGGACGACGCTGAAAATGAACGGGTACATCCCGCCGTCGAGCAAAAAGAGCGCGAGTAGGGAGAAAATGCCGAATGCGCTCTCAGGTCTTGAGAGCGTGAGCGCGAAGTGCAGTACCCACGGCAGGAGCAAGAACGGTCCGAACGGCAAATGGCCCTCTGCGAAATGCAGAGAGAACCACGTCGAGTTCACAAACAAGAGCGCGCCGGTCACCGCACTCGCAGCAGAGACCCCGTGGGCGCGTAAGAGGCGATAGCCGCCGAACGCACCGAGCACTGCATACGCCATAAGGTAAAGAAAGTTGCCATAATACGGACCGCCGATGATGTCGAAGAGTACCGCCGGCGAAAATACGCGGCTCTGCGGATTGGCGAGAAGGTCGGTGCCGCCCATGACCCACGGGTCGTGAATCGGAAAGCGTTTGTAGAAGAGGACGGCTGATCGAACCACGAGCGACTGCGAGTCGAAGTACTTCCAGTCCTGTCCAAGCGACTGCCTGACCTTGACGATTGGAACGATGAAGCCGAGCAGCGCGCCGAGAACGAGCAAGAATGGCAGTGTCCATTTTGTCAACGCCGTTAACTTTTTTGGCTGGCCGACGCCTGGCAAGCGAATCGCAAGGCCGATGCCGAGAAACAGCGAGCAAGCGACGGCGCCGAGCACACCTGCGCGCCACAGGGCGTCTAAACGCGAGAACGCCATCGCTGGAAGCAGGGACCGCACAAGGAGTGTGCCCCCGATTGCCATGGCAGTTGCGAAAAGAAGTTTGCCGAGAAGGTCGCCATAGCCACCTGTGCCGCCTGTCTGTTTGCGCAGTGCGGCTTGAAGTGTGCACACCGAAATAGTCACGGTGATTGACGATGCGGCGGCAAGGCCCGGAGCACCGAAGTGCTTGCCCAGGAGCCAGTAGAGCGGCGTGCACAATGCGATAACGATCAGGCTGATGCGTGCCGGCACCCACCCCTTGCCCATCGCGTAGAATGCGCGCGAGACCATGATCTGCGCGCTCCACGGCCCAAGGGCAAGCGAGAACAGCGAAAGGCAAAGGCCAAGTTCGCCCATACGTTCAGGGCTAATGCGCGCCGTGCCGTAAACCAGCGTTCCTATCTCAGGCGCCGCAACGGTGAGGCCAACCTGGGACAGGAACGCGAGGATGAGCACCCGCCGCGTTGCACTAGTCGTCAAATCGTAAAGGTCAACGACCTTTCCTGTTAGCGCGAGGCGCGTGAGCGCAGGGTATGCAGCAAACCCCACGGCGGCACCGAAGATGCCCATGGGCGCGCGCATGAGTGTCTTAGCGTATCCGAGCGTCGCGATCGCGCCCTCGCCAAGGGTGCTGCCGAATCGTGCGAGCAGCGTGTCGTCGAGCAGTACGAGCGAGCCACCAAGAAGGACCGGCACCCATCGAGAGAGATAAAGGCGCAGGTCAGGATCACGAAGGTCGAGGACTGGCGACCACTTGAGGCCACCACGAAGCGTGACGATCAACGGAAGGAGAAAAGGCCCCACGAACGCACCCGCCACGACCCCCCACGCGAAGCCTTCAGCGGTGCCCCAAACGAGGCCACCGACGATGATGCCTACACTGTAGAGAAGGGGCGCGACAGCGGGGACCAAGTGGCGGTCGCGCGCGAGGAGAGACGCCGAGAGTAACCCGCCGAGGATATGAAATACCTGTGCCGGGAGGATGATACGTGTCAGGCGCGTGAGGAGCGCGAGTTGTTCGGGGGAGAACCCTGGTGCGAGCAGCTGCGAGAGAAAAGGCGCGAAGATCCAGAATGCGCTGCCTACGACCGCCATGATGGCGAGGAGCAAGTTCGCCATGTTGCTGAACGTGCGCCATCCGCGCGCCTCATCGCCACGCTCGATGTGTGCGGAGAAAATCGGGATGAAGACCATCGACAGCGCGCCGCCAGCGAGCAGCGTCGAGAACCAGTCAGGAATGCGGAAAGCCGCTTGATAAACGTCAGCAGCCTTTGAGACACCAAGCGTGTGCGCGAACACCGACTCACGGACAAGACCGATAAGCCGCGAGACCAGCAGCGCCACGCCCCAGATGGCACTTGCGATGGCGATGCGGTTCTTCACGTGTGGGAGCCTATAAGCTTCCTTGGGCACGACGAAGAAAACGCGCCGGTCTCGCTCTTGCATCCCGCCTGGGTACGGCGTCGGAACAAGGAGAAAGCGCATGAGCGAGTCCAGCCTTTGGGTAGTCGGTGTGTCAGTCGCGTTCTTTTTGGCGTCAGTCATCCTCTGGTGGCGAGGGTCGGTGCAGCTCGAGAAGGCGAGCCTGTTGGTCAACCAAGGCGCCACGTTAATCGACGTGGATACGCCGGAAGACTTCGCGGCGGCCCATCATCCGGGTGCGAAGAACATCCCTCTTGAAGAGCTCGATCAGCGAACCGCGGAGCTTGGGCCGCTCGAGCATCCTGTGGTGATTTGCGGGCGTGGCCTTCGCCGGCTGCGCGCCACCCTCGCGCTGCGAGCTCGGGGCTATCGGCTCGTTCTAAACGTGGGGGATAGCGACTGGTAGCCAGGGCGCGCAACGTGTGAGCAAAGGGGCGACCGCGCCGCTGACGCAAGAGTCCTCACTGTGGCAAAATGTGGCGTGACGCTCAGCCGGGCGAAAACTTCGCGCGCAGAGCCTCACACACCACCGGTGGCGCGTAGCGGCTGACATCGCCGCTGTAGCTTGCGATTTCACGCACGAGCGATGCGGAGATGAACCCGTTCTTTGTGCGGGTGGGTAAAAAAATGGTGTCGATGTTGGGCGACAGGTCGGCATTCGCATGCGCAGTTTGCAACTCGTTCTCGAAGTCGGTCGCGGCCCGCAACCCGCGCACGATGACGAGAGCGCCGACCCGTTTGCAAAACTCGATGAGCAGGCCATCAAATGCATCGACGGTTACATTTGAGAGGTGCGCCGCGCTCCTTCTCACCATGTCGATCCGCTCGTCCGGCGTAAAAAGGGGATGCTTGGTTGGATGCCGACCGATGCCGACGATCACGTCGCTGAACAGTGCGCTCGCGCGTTCGATCAAATCGAGATGACCGAGCGTCGGCGGGTCGAAACTGCCAGCGTAGACGGCTAGGCGTGCGATCGCGGCGCTCATGGCTTCGTGGGTCCTTTCGGCTCGGTGCGTGTAGGTTCAGTCGTCGCAGGTCTTGGACTCGCCATTGAGGGGTCGGGTTCAATCCACGCGAAGCGTCCTTCGTTTCCGAAGGTGATCCGAAAGTTCATCAGGAGATCGGAGCCGATGACGCCCGCGAAGTCGATGCCGAGTTTGTCATCGACGGGAACGCCTGCAAACGCCGGAAGGCCCCCGAGATCGAAACCCGCAAAGCGGAACGATTTCAGGGTGCCACTGCGCAGACCATCCGACCCGGGCACCTCGGTGAGGGCCTTCAACTCGAAGCCGGCTTTCTTCCATTCTTGTGTCGTGAGCCCGAGGGACAGAGGCAGCTGCGTATTCACGAGGAATGAGGCCGCATCCGCGTCATTCTTGGTGACCGACGCGCGCATCGCGATCGTCGCGCCCAGTGGATACCAAAGTGGAACGCGGCTCGCTTCTGGCGGCGCATGGGCCTCCTCGCGCCGAACGACGAACTGATCGCCCCGGCGATCGATCGTCGCGTTGAGGTGGCGCAGAAAGTTGGTTCCGATGAGCGCGCGTATCGGCACGCGCAGTTGCCGCGAGAGCGGCGCGAGGTCTTGCGTGAGCGCGGGAACATCGCGCACTTCGATGCGGTCGAAACGGATGCTCACCCATTCGGGATCTTTGCGTGTAGCCGAGTCAATCACGAGCTCACTCACCGCCGTCGACACCACCGCCAGCACTCGCTCGCCCTCGAGTTCGATAGGCACCACGTTGAGCGGCATCACGAAGGCGTCGCCAATCTGACGCGGCGTCTCAACGGCTGCGATGTAACCGCCCTCCATCGCGAACGGCGTGCGTCCCTGCGCACGGCGCGCGAGTTTGGCAACTTGGTTGACCCATGGGTCTTTGACGGCGGGATCTTGGAGGAGTCCTTCGAGGATGTCTGCGCACGTTTCGTAACTGCCTTTGTACCAAAGCGCGCGCGCGAGCAGCCGCTTGGCTTCGCTCTGCGGGAGGCCGGAAGCGAGGCGAATGGCTTCGTCGAAGTTGAGCTCAGCGAGCGCCATCTTTGCGCCGATGATGCGTACCTCGTCGTCTTTGGGCGCGGTGAGCACCGCTCGTCGCGCCGACTCACCCGCGTCTTCGAAATCGCCCGAGCGCAGGCTCGTCTTGGCCCGCGTGAGCCACTGGTTGGCTGCGTCGGAGCGGGGGGACTCGGCTTCCATACCGGGCCCGCACGCAAGACACACCAGAGAGACGCCCAAGAATGGAGCCACAGATTGAGAAGGCGTACGCATTTAGGAAGTCTCAGCTTTTACGGGTTCGACGGATAGGACGCGATCGGCCCGAAGTTCGCGCCGGCCGCGGCTCGGCAGCTGATAACCCAACACGCGAGGGGGGTCGAGCTCGGAGATGATCGACGTCACCACGAAGTCAAAGTGCTCGGCAGGCTTGCGTCGCGGGCGGTATGTAACTTTGAGTGGAGTATTTTGCGTGAGAGCCTCGGCGCAGACCGCAAGGAGGTGCGCCCGCGCAACACGCTCGCCGATGCGGACCTCCCAAAGATCGCGCGCCGTCGTCGGGCTGAGCTCTGCCACCGCGTGATCCCACACTTGTCGCATTGCCCACACGTCATGCTCGGCCCGATGCGCCTGGGGGCGAACGAGGCCGAAGTGTTTGCACAGCTCATCGAGCGAGTGGCCCGGTAGCGCAAAGCTCCGCCGGCTGAGCACAAGGGTGTCGAGAAAATGCGTGCGCTCGAAGGCAATGCCGATACGGGAAAATTCTGCCTTCAAGAACGCGATGTCGAATTGGGCGGCGTGCGCAACAAAGACAGCACCATCGAGAATTCGTAATACGTCCTGTGCTATTTCGGCAAACGTCGGCGCACCGTCGGTCATGCTCGCCACGATGCCGTGGATGTCGCTGTTGGTGTACGCGGCCTCAGGATTGACCAGCGAGACGAACTTGCCCACCACTTCGCCCCCGACAATGCGCTCCACGCAAACCTCGATGACGCGATCGCTGTCGACCGCGAGTCCGGTCATCTCGAGGTCAACGAACGCGAGGGGGCAAGACGTGAGGGGCGCATCCCAAATGCCGCCGGTGGGTGGTGGTGGTGGCCTAGCCATGCTTGCCGAGGCCAAGTTAGTCCCGGCAAGCGAGCACGGGGTCGAGTTTCTGCGCGTATTTGTGTTACGCCTTGAAGGGTGAGTACCCCCGGTGTTTGGACGCCTGACTCGTGGAGAAAGCTGCCGAACGCGCAGGAGTTCGTTTACGACGACGTGGCAGAGCTCGATGCCTGCGTTGCACGCTTGGGCGAATTGCCGCCGCTCGTCACCTCTTGGGAGATTGAGCGCATCAAAAGTTACTTTGCCGAGGCGCAGGCGGGCCGGCGTTTTGTGCTTCAGGGTGGTGATTGCGCTGAGACTCTGAGCGACTGTCGTTCAGAGGTCATCGCCGCCAAGCTGAAGATTTTGATCCAGATGTCGCTCGTGCTGGTGCATGGCGGGCATCGTCCCGTCGTGCGCGTGGGGCGCTTCGCGGGACAGTACGCAAAGCCGCGCTCAAGCCCGACCGAGACGCGCAACGGGCAGGAGCTACCGAGTTACTTTGGCGACTTGGTCAACCGTCCTGCCTTTTCGGCGGACGCACGCCGGATTGATCCAAAATCGCTCTTGCGCGGGTACGAACACGCAGCCCTCACGTTGAACTTTGTGCGTTCGCTTGGTGCCGGCGGCTTCGCTGACGTGCATCACCCCGAGTACTGGGAGATGTCCTTCTTCCGTAAAGCGGGCCTCCCTGAGCAGTTGCGCGATGATTACGAGCAGATGACGAAGCGCCTTTCAGAAGCGCTTCGCTTCATGGAAGCGCTTGGCGAAGGCGATGTTGAAGAGCTCACGCGCGTCGAGTTTTTCACGAGCCACGAAGGCCTCAACCTTCACTACGAGTCGGCCCAAACGCGCCCCGTTCCGCGAAGGCGCGGGTATTACGATCTCACCGTGCACTTTCCTTGGATCGGCGAACGCACACGCCAACTTGACGGCGCGCACGTCGAGTTCTTCAGAGGTATCTCGAATCCCATCGGCGTGAAGGTCGGCCCGTCGACCACGAGTGACGATCTATTGCGCCTCGCCGAAGTCCTCGACCCCGAGAACGAACCCGGCAAGCTCGTGATCATTACGCGCATGGGCGCTTCGCGAGTGGGCGAGCGATTGCCCGAATTAATCCGCGCCACCAAGCGTGCAGGTCGCCGCATTCTGTGGATCTGCGACCCGATGCACGGCAACACCAAGTCCACTGCGACCGGCATCAAGACCCGGAACTTCGACGACATTTTGCGCGAGGTTGAGGGCACGTTTGATGTGCACGACGCGGAGAATTCGTACCTAGGTGGGGTACATTTTGAACTGACCGGCGAAGACGTAACCGAGTGCACAGGCGGCGCCGCGGGCATCACCGAGCAAGACCTCGACAGGAACTACGCGTCGCTTTGCGATCCGCGCCTCAACTACCGCCAAGCGCTTGAGATGAGCTTTCGCATCGCGAAGAGGATGAGAGCCGGCGCGTTGGTTCGGTAGCGTGCCGCGGGATTCGGCGAGTGGTACACTGAATCGACATGGCCGACCCCGCGCGAAAACGAGCGACGTACGAGGACGTCCTGTCCGCGCCGGAGCACATGGTCGCTGAGGTCATCGACGGCGTGCTCTACACCCAACCGAGGCCGGCGATGCCGCATGCCCAGGCGGCGACGACGCTGGGCGAAGAGCTCGGCCCCCCCTTCAAGCGGGGCAAGGGCGGCCCGGGCGGATGGGTCATACTTTATGAACCTGAGCTGCACCTCGGCTCGGAGCCCGACATCGTCGTTCCCGACCTCGCGGGCTGGCGCCGTGAGCGCATGCCGCTGCTGCCTCACGAAGCCTACGTGACGCTGGCACCCGACTGGCTCTGCGAGGTGCTGTCGCCTTCGACGCAAATGAAGGACCGCACCAAGAAGCTCCCGCTGTACGCGCGAGAACGGGTGAGCCACGTGTGGCTGGTCGAACCCATCGCGAAGACACTCGAAGTGTTTCGCCTCGACGGTGCAACCTTCCGATTGATCGCTACCTACGCGGAAGACGCCAAGGTGCGCGCCGAGCCGTTTGATGCCATTGAGCTCGACCTCAGCGTTCTTTGGTTGCGCTGAGAGGCGGTCCTTACTTCTTCGGCGGCACCGCGCCATTGCGTAACAAGTTGGCGCGCGCCGTGGGCCAAAGAAGGCAATTGCCTTGACCACTGGCGACCCGATAAACGCGCACGCTTTCCTCTTTGTCCACCGCGTCTTTGAGCGAGACCACAATGTCGAGAGTTCCGTCACCGTCCGCGTCTGCGATCGTCGGTAACGGCATTGCGCCTCGTCGTGGAAGTGCGACGCGATGAAGCAAGTTGCCACCGGCGTCGAGCACGAAGAGCGCGCTCACGTTCTCGGTCGTGCTGTAGCTCGTGAACACCACTTCGGGAATGCCGTCGCCTGAGAGGTCCGCAACAACAGCGCCGCCGGTGAGTTCGTCGTTGCGGGTTGTGTATTGGAACCGCCATAGTTGCTTTTTCCCCGCGCTGACGGCGTAGAGATGGCCGTCGAACCCCGCGAAGATGAGCTCGGGGCCGGCACTTGCGGGATCGATATCGGCGATCGTGACTTGGTTGGTGGCACCGACCACGTTGGTGTCGCCGAGGTCTTCGAGACCAGCGAGGTAGTCCTTCACATGGAAGGGCTCCTCCCATCCGGCAAGGCGCGATGCATCGGGCCTCACGGCCCACAGAGCGACGCCAAGCTTGCGCTGATCTTGCGCCGCGTTCTGCACGCTACCGAGCATCACGATGTCGGCCTTACCGTCGCCGTCAAGATCGCCGATCGCAGGCGCCGTGTTGGTAAAGTGGGCCTGCAGCGCCGTGGTCTCGTCCTCCGCGTATCCCGCGATCGCCTCAGCCTGCTTGTGCAGGTACCGGACGCCTGCGACCTTTTTTCGGTTGTACATCGGGTGGGCATCGAACATTTCACCGGTGCCCTTGAAGAAGCTTGCGTACGCGTTGTCGTGGGGCACGACGACATCGGATTTCCCGTCGCCGTCTAAGTCGTAACTGGCGACGTTCTGATCGTAGCAACCCGCAAAGTAACACTTGTCGTCACATTTTGAGCTGCCCGTCGCCATAGGGGGAAACCCAGGTACGACCCCGCCGTCGGCGTGCCAAGCCGCGATGACATCGGTCGCGCCGCTCCGTCCCGGCGCTGAAAGCAAATCAAGTTGACCATCTCCATCGACGTCGGCTGCGGCCAGGCTTCGCAGTTCACTCGTCCATTTGACGGGGAAACCTGGGACTGGCTTTCCTGTCGAGTCGAGCAAGACCACCGTGTCCCTCGCGGCCACAGCGACTTCGAGCTTCTGGTCTCCAAGAAAATCGGCGACGACCGGGCTCGCCCAGATGCGACTCTCCCCCGTGGAGTAGCTCCACACGATCGACCCATCGGCGTGCCACGCAATCAACTTCCCTTCTCGTGGCACGATGATCTCGGGCTTTCCGTCGCCATCGAGGTCGGCAACCGCAGCCGCGCCGAGCCAAGCTTCTTGCCAGCGGTCCTTCAGCACAAACGCAAGTTCAGGCTTGGTTACATTTGAGGAACCACCTGTCGTGGCAGGTGCGCAAGACGGTGCGGTCGGCGGCGGTACGCTTCCGCCATTCGCCATCGATGGGCCTCGTGCGCCCCCGTTGCCGGGCGCACATGCCGCAGCGAGCAAGCCGAGCACAACCCATCCTGAACGTGAAAGCGTATCGCGGCGCATGGTCACCTCCGAAAAACGGATCGTTTCGACGCCTGCATAAGGCGATATGCTCCCGCCGATGACCGCGCAACAATCCGTCTTTCAAAAGGTCAATCAGCTCGCCAATCTCGTGCGAAAACGCGCAGATACGGCTCCGCGCGTGGGCTTGGTACTCGGCAGCGGCCTCGGTAGCTTTGCGGATGGCCTTGCGGACCTCGTCAAGATTCCTTACCAAGAACTCGACGGCATGCCCGTCTCAAGTGTGGTCGGGCATGCGGGAAATCTGTGTTTCGGCAAGGTGCAGAACGTGTCGGTCGTTTGCATGCAGGGACGCGTACATCTGTACGAGGGGCACTCACCCCACGCCGTCGTGACTGGCGCCCGTTTGATGGCGCAGCTTGGTGTCGAAACGGTTTTGATTACGAATGCTGCCGGCGGGGTCGAGACCACTTGGTCCGCAGGCGACCTGATGTTGCTGACGGATCACCTCAATCTGACGGGCAGTTCGCCACTGACGGGTCACAATGAAGATGCGCTGGGCCCTCGGTTCCCCGACATGACCCGTGCGTACGACGTCGATGTGCAATCGGCGGCCCGCAACGTGGCGAACGCGTTGGGCATCGTGCTCCGCGAGGGCATCTACGCCGGCCTACTCGGTCCCACCTACGAAACGCCAGCCGAAGTGCGCATGCTGCGAACGCTTGGAGCACACGCGGTCGGCATGAGCACGGTGCACGAGGTGATTGCCCTGCGACACATGGGCGTCAAAGTGGGCGCGCTCAGTTGCATCACCAACATGGCTGCGGGCATCACGAACGAGCTCTTATCGCACACCGAAGTCGAAGAGACCGCGTCCGCGCGGCGTGAAGACCTCAAGCGCCTTCTTTCTGGATGGATCGCGCACATCGGGGGCGTACCCGCATGAGTCGAACGATCGATTGGGCAGCCCTCGAGCGGGCCGCAGTTGAAGTTCGAATGCGCGCCTATGCGCCGTTCTCGAACTACCTCGTGGGCGCAGCACTGTTAACCACGAGCGGCAAGATCGTTGTCGGCTGCAACGTTGAAAATTCCACCTACGGCGCGACGATCTGCGCTGAACGATCAGCAATCGTGAACATGGTTTCCCAAGGCCGCGAAGAGCTCCTTGCCTGCGTCGTGGCGTCGCGCGCACCCAACGCCGCGACGCCATGCGGGGTGTGTCGCCAGGTGCTCGCAGAGTTTGCGGTCGCGCTTCCCATCGCGGCGATCGGTGTCGATGAGCGAGGTGTGGTCGTTGAGCGCAGCGCCTACGATCTCGAAACGCTGTTGCCGCACGCCTTTCGTATGGGTAGGCCTTCGGCGTGAGGAGCACACCTTGAAGATGATGCGCATGCTGCGCGATGGCGTTTGTCTGATGACCACGATCGCGACTTTTGCGTTCTGCCCGTCTTGCGGCGGCAGCAACGTGGGTAGCGCGATTGCGAAGCAACCAGTGGTGCCCACCGATCGGAATACGACCTGCCGAGTCATCAAGAGCCAGGCCGAACCTTTGATCGTCGAGTGGCCGGAAACTGCACGCGGCAAACTGGAGACGCTGCGTAAGAGGGGGCTCGTTGCGGTGCGGTATGAAGGCTGTGACCTTGAGGTCCTTCCGCGATGCTCGGTTAAGGTCGAGGGCAGTTACAAATACTCAGCGTTTGAACGCAAGCAGTCGAAAGTCACCATCCGTACGGAAGATGAGCTGTACGCAAACTTGCCCGTCGGCGCGATCGCCCTCGAGGGAAAGCTCAAAGCCATGGGGCAGCTGAGCATCGACATGACGCTCGTGGGTCGCTACGAATCACCCGTTCAAAAGGTGCGTCGCGAGCAACTCGAAGGTGAGTGCGACTACGCAACGCATGTGATCACCGATCTGACGGTGGGTGCGTTCAAGTTTGAGGCGGGTGCGGATGGCGAAGTGGGTGGCGGTGCGTCACTCGCAGGCACCAACATCGGCAGCAAAGGGAGCAGCCAGGCGAAACGCGAGCTATTGGCGAGAGACGGCGATCCCACCTCGTGTCAAAAGTCTACGCGCGACGATGAGGGGTCGCCTCCCGTGGGCTGCGGCGCGATCATTCAGATCGAAGTCGCGTCTCTGTCGGAAGAGTCCTTCGTCTGCTCAGAGGGCCAGCGTTGGACGGGGACTCGGTGCACCGACGCACCGCCGGCACCGCGATGCCTTGTGGGGCAACACCTCGAGAACGGTAAGTGCATTGACAATGCCGTCATTGCGACCGTTCGTGGCAGCGGTTCGCTTGATGGTGCTTTGCGTGGCGGCGGGCCCATCGGCGGTAAGGGCATCGAAAAATCGAATGTCACCATGAGCCCTTGGTCTCTCGCGCTTGGCATCTCGGGTGCGGCGCTCATGGCAGGTGGCGGTGGGCTGGGCGTCTACTCGTTCATTCGAGCGGGTCAGGTCGCCAATGGCAGTACCGGTGATTGCGACCCCACCCGCAAGAGCTGCAATGCAAGCGGCACCAATGAGCGGCATACGCTCACGACGCTTGGTCTGGTGGGCACGATCGGCATGGGTGTCGGCCTTGCCGCGGGCCTTGCATGGGTTTTCCTACCGAAGAATGTTGGTGCTTCCATCAAGATCAACACCAGCGTCAAAGTGGGTGAGGCAGGCGTTGTAGTCAGCGGCGATTTTTAGCGTCAACACGCTTGATGATAATGTTTCTTGACTGTTTTGTGGAGGTTCCGATGAGAAAGCTCTTTGCCGTAGGATGTCTCGCGCTCTTGGGCGGTTGTGTTAACAGCGCGACCGTGTCGAGCGACCTGCCTCTGCAGCGCGTGGTCGTGTACCGCAACGGTGTCGCTTACTTTGAACGTGCGGGCCACGTGTCGAAGAGCGAGATTCGCTTCAAGATGAAGGATGGCGCGATTGGTGACTTTCTCGCGACCCTCGCCGTGCTCGAACAGGGTGGCAGCTCGGTCAAGTCAGCAGCGTTCCCCCTCGACGTCGATAAGGACGACGTAAAGCCGCGCAGCTTGATGTCCAGCGACGAGAAGCGCGGGTTGAGAAAAGTTGCCGTCTCGCTGGACGGCGATGAGCACGACTTGATTCTGGGCTACGTGACCGCTGCGCCGGTGTGGCGACCGTCTTACCGCGTGGTGGTACTGCCCAATGGGCAAGCCGAGCTTCAGGCCTGGGGGATCGTCCAGAATCTTTCCGGTGAAGACTGGCAGAACGTCAGGCTCTCGCTCGTCGCCGGTGCACCGATCGCGTTTCAGGCCGATCTCGGCCGGGCGGTGATTCCGTCGCGTCCGATCATTACCGACGAAGGCGAGGTGATCGCGGCGGTGCCAGTGGGCGAGACTTCACTCGATCAGCTCAAGGAAGCACCCGCGCCAGCACCGGCGGTCGCGCCGATGGACCCTGCAGCGGAGGCTGCCGACGAGGAGGATTCGCTCAGCACGGACGGTGTCGCATTCGGTGCGGCGCGCGGTGCAGCGAGCGGAGCAACGACCTCGTCCCCAATGAAGAAGGGCATGCGCCGAGGGGCGAGGCCATCAGCGCCGCCACCTCCGCCCAGTATGGCGCCGCGACGAACCACCGCACTTGCCGCAATGGCGGTCGAGGCTGGCTCCACGCGTTATGACATCGGAACGCCGGTCACCGTGCCGGACAACAGTGCGACGATGGTCCTGCTCCTTTCCAATCGCGTGAAGGGCGAGTCGCTTTTCTTGTTCGCGCCAGACGGTGGCGTGCGCGATTCCGCGACTCATCCGTTTCGGGTGGTGCGCTTCGGCAACGAGACGAAAGGCATCCTCGAGAAGGGCCCGATTGCCGTTTTCGAATCCAACGCGTTTCTGGGTCAAGGTCTGCTCGACCCGCTTCCTGCGGGCGCTACCGCGACAGTTCCGTTTGCCCTCGATCGCGCGGTCGGAGTGCAGACCGAGTCAAAGGGTGATCAGCTGGGCGAGCGGGTCTATCGCATCGATGGCGGCAATCTTTGGATCGAACGAGATGCGGTCCACAAGACGATTTACAAGATTCAAAACGGAAGTGATGCGGCGATCAAGCTGATGGTCAAGCATCGCCGCAACCCGGCGGCGAAACTTTTTGAGCCCCCACCAGGCACCGACGACAACCTCGCCACAAATAGCGCGCTGGTACCGACCAAGGTCGAAGGCAAATCGTCAGGCACGTTGACTGTTGACGAGCGCCAGACGGTGCAACAGTACGAAGACTGGTTCTCCGTGTACGCGGAACGTGCCATCGCGAGTTACATAAGCAACCCTAAGGCCGATCGAGCGACCGTAGACAAACTTGGAGAGCTGCTTCGGTTGCGCAAAGAAATTCTCAAGCACCGCGAGACCAAGTGGAAACTCGACCGCGAACGCACCGAGCACGAGCGTTCGACGGAGGAGACCCGCAAGAACCTTCGCGCGCTCGAAAGGGCCAAAGACGCAGAGACCGAGAAACTCCGAAGAAAACTGACAGCCCGCTTGAATGACGCCGTTTCGCGGCTTGACGATCTCAATCGCCAAACCGTGTCAGCGAGCGTGAAGCTGAGCGAGCTCGAGATCCAGTTCAAGGACCTCACGCGCGAAATTCGCGTTGCCGAGCCACTGAAGTGACGTTCGTGCGCACAATCCGATACCCTCGCTCTCGTGCGCATTGACCACGACAAACTCCTCGTCGCTCCTGGCTCCAAGGTTCGACTGAAGAACTTCGACCCGAAGTACACGGGCGGCTATCGGTCGCGTGAAGAGGCGGCGGCTGATCTCGCGTACGACATCAAGCGCCTCGCGAAGTACCAAGACATCCTCTATGCGCAGAACACCCACGCGCTGCTGGTCATCTTCCAAGCGATGGATGCCGCGGGTAAAGACGGATGCATCAAGCACGTCATGAGCGGCGTCAATCCGCAAGGCTGTCAGGTTTTCAGCTTCAAGGCGCCGTCTTCAAAAGAGCTCGATCACGACTACCTGTGGCGGAACATGTGTGCCCTGCCCGAACGAGGCAACATCGGCATCTTCAATCGCTCGTACTACGAAGAGGTCCTCGTCGTACGGGTGCATCCTGAGATTCTGGACCATCAGCAGCTTCCCGACGCCGCGCGCAAGGGCGACGTCTGGGAGCGCCGCTTTGAGCAAATTCGTAACTTCGAAAGCTACTTGGTCGACAACGGCATTGCGGTCGTAAAGTTCTTTCTCAACGTCTCGAAGGACGAGCAGAAGAAGCGTTTTCTGGAGCGCATTCACAATCCTGACAAGAACTGGAAGTTCTCCGCAGGCGATGTGAAAGAGCGCCAGCACTGGAAAGAGTACATGCGCGCGTACGAAGAGATGCTCGCTGCGACGAGCACCAAGTCTGCGAACTGGTACGTGATACCCGCAGACGAAAAGTGGTTCGCGCGCGCCGCCGTCGCGGATGTGATCGCCAGTAGACTCAAGAGCCTCGGCCTTCGATATCCGAAGCTCTCGAAAGATCAGCAGGGCGCATTGGCAGAGGCCGAGCGCATGCTCCTAGCTGAAAAGTAATCCACTAATGTTACATATGCCGGAGGCTTACCCGTGAGCGACAACTGGAATGAGATGTATCGAGGGCCGGTCCAAGAGACGGCACCACGACCTTCGCCTGTGACAGCAGGTGCGAACTTGTGGGCCGGCTCACCGAGCGTCCTCGAAGCGGTCAAGTGGGTGCTTGCTTCGCCGGACTGGGTGCCCAACACCCTGATCGCGTATGTCTTCGCGATCATTCCCATTGTGGGACAGATGGCGCTTGGCGGCTGGTCCGCAGAGATCGCGCAGCGCCTTGTGCGCGGTCAGCAGAAACCGTTGCCGAAGCTCGATTTCGCAGACTTTGGCCATTTCATGTCGCGCGGCATCCCGGGGTTTTTGGTCAGGCTGGTTTACGGTTTTGCGCTCTCGTTCGTCGTTCTCCCAGTCGTGATCGGCGGTGCCGTAGGCTTCGTAGCGCTCTGGCAGAGTCATCAAAAAGGCGTCGCGTTCCTGGTGCTCGGTGCTGCGCTTCTGGTTTTCTTCGTCCTCGCCCTCTTCGTGAACATTCTTATTTTCGCGGCCGAGTGGCGGGTCGAGCTCACCGAGCAATTCCGGGAGGGCATTAAGATCGGGAGCGTCTTCAGGTTCGCCGGGCGGGTACTCGGGCCGATGCTCCTGGGTTTGGTGATCGTGATTTTTGCGAGCTTGGTGCTTATTTTCATCCCGCTGATTGGCCCTGTCGCAATCATCGGTCTGATCGGCCCGGCGATGGTCCACTTCCGATGGCAGCTCTACAGCCACTACATCAACAGCGGCGGTGACGATCCGATCGCGCCGAAGGCGGCAGTGGCTTTGCCATCTGAAGCGCGAGCTCAGCCGTTCTACCATCCGCCCCGCTGATGCAGGGCAGAGGGCGGCTCAGGCAGAACTTTGTAGTGTGCACGAACTTTGTAGCCTGCAAATCGGCGAGTCGAGTGCCATCCGAGACTTGAAGGCCTCGGGCATGCGTTTCACCCTGCGGGCGTGATGCACGGGGTTCACGCGCGAGCGCGTTGGGTAATGGCGGCGGCAATAGCGGGGGCTGGGCTCTTGCTTGGCGCTCGTGGGATTACACGGGCACAGGCCGAGCGGGGCAAGCCGATCACTCCGGTGGAGCTGTGGATCGCGGCAACGCCGCACGTTGATGGAGCGACCTCGAGCGAAGTGCGGTTCGTTCGCCACGGCGAAGCGCTCGACGTTGAGCAAACTTGGGCAACCCTTCATCACGCGCCCAATGCGCCGATTCGCGGCGACGTGCTCGCCGATCGCGAAGCGCTCGTGGTGGCGTTTGAGCCCGAGGGTTCGGACCCGCGAGACGATTTTTCCACAGAAGTTCACCGGGTTGACCGTCAAGGAGCGAAACGACTTATTGGCGGCGTATATCGCGCGACGCGGCCGCTGGTCGCACTGGGCGGCAAGGTCTTCATCGAGCGCGGGCAAGCGGGCGGTGCACCGTCTGTTGACGCAGCTCAGCGAGGCCTGTTGCGCATCGACAGCCTTACGATTGACGAACTCGATGGCCGTACGGGCGCCGTACGATCGGTCGTCTCGTGGTCGGGTTACACGATGCACATCGTGGGCGAGTGGCAAGGCTCTCTCGTCGTTTATAGGGTGGGGCCGCAATCGGCTGACGTGGCGCTCGTTCGGTTCAACGACGGATCCATTGTGCGGTCCGTGCCCGTCGAGCCCTATGCGCGCGACTTCGTCATTGCAGGTGATCGCGTCGCCTTCAGCAATCACGACCCCAGGGTTGCGTATCGCTGGGTGCTGCAGGCGATTGACTTCAGGAGCCTTACGGTCTCGACGCTCGGAGAGACAACCGGACAGTCGCCCATTCCATTCGTCACGCCCCAGGGCGCCATTGGAATGTCCGCAGAGCCACGCGCCCTTCCGCGCATTCTGGAGGGGGTGCAGGTGCCGCTCCTTGCCCACGCTCGCGGCGACTTACCGCTCGCGATCAGCCTCGATGGCGCGTTTTCCGTAGTCACGATCCCCGGCGAGCTCGACCTTTCCGAAAATGTGCATCTTGCATCGAAGCGTCGGTTCGCGCTGACTCACCGCGATGAGCGTGTTGAGTTCATAGGCTATCGCGAAGGTACGCGGGGGGCCTTGCGATGAGCGTGCGACTTGCAACGTTGCTGTTCGCGCTCATGGGACTCTGGACGTCAGGGGCAAAAGCGTACTGTCCGAGTTACACACCCGCGAGCACAGCGGGAGGCAAGAATTGCGGCATCGAGCCCGCACTCGGCAAGAATCCGACGGTCGCCGAATGGAACACAATCTTTACGATCGTGTCCGAAGGCCCTGCTGCTTGGGGGACGAACGGGCCCACCGCAAAATCGCTCAAACGTGGTTGCAATGTGCCCACCGCCACGACCGAAGTGCCTCCTCTATTTCCGTGCAACGTTCTCAAAGCGATCGCGATGGCCGAAAGCGGTTGGCAGCAATTCTGCAAGCCCAATTCACCGTCGAGCGCCGTCGGCATGCCCGAACGCACCATCGTGTCGTTCGACTGCGGCTATGGCATTGGCCAAGTCACGAGCGGTATGCGCGTAGGAGAGACACCGGACTTCGACCGCGCGCGCGTTGCATCCGACGCAACCTACAATCTTGCAGCGGGCACGCGCATCTTGCGCGACAAGTGGGCCAACACGAGCTGCGTCGGCGATCGCCTTCCCGAGGTCGTCGAGCATTGGTACACCGCCGTGTGGGGGTACAACGGGCTCGCCTACTCGAACAACCCGAACAACCCGAACTTGACGGCAAACCGTAAGCCGTACAACCCAAAGAACGGCGGTAGCTACACGTATCAAGAGAAGGTGTTCGGCCGGATGGAGTACCCGACCTCGCCCGCGCACTGGTCATCGGTTGCGGTGGCCTATCCCGATCGTGCGAAGATGTCAGCGTCGAGCGGCAATCCGGGCGCGATCCCTGAGCCCAACTGCGAAGGTCCGACCTCCTGTGTGGGCAAACGCCTCCTGCACCGCGGGTCGTGTGGCGGGGACGGAGAGCCCTCTGGAGCGGGCGGCTTCGGCGAGACCTCGGTCACGACCCCCGACGGCGGGCCGCGTACCTCGCCCGGTCTAGTGACGGACAACTCCGATCTGGCGCCCGAAGATCCCGGCGGCTGTTCGGTTCATCCGCGGTTACCGTTGAGTGCGGGGTCTGTGGTCATCGCGAGCTTCATGGCGCTGATAACGCTTGTTCGCCGCGCCCGTAAACGACGCCCCTGATACGCTGCTCGCGTGCGCCTCCGCGTCCGCCTCCCTCGTGTGCTCTGGTTGCCCTGGCTGCCCTGGTTGCTCTCGTGCTCGCCCGCGGCGGGCCCGGCAACGCCGAGCCAGACGCTCGAGCCGGACAGCGTCATTGGCCCTGAGTCCACCCGCAACAAGCTCACCTACATCCCGGCCGTGATCGAGGACGCGTCGACCGAGTACTTCGAGGAATCGGCGGGCGAGAAGCACTTCATCGTCGGGCGTATGCGCATGACGCGGCACGAGAACGGCGGTCTCGAAGCCGCGCGGGAGGCGCTCGCTGACGGGGTGCGCAGTGTGACCCATTTGCCCGAACACCTGGGTGCTGGCTGGGTCTTTCACAACGAGTCGCTTGCATACTTCGCGTCACGTTTTTCAGGGCCGCTGGTACCCCTTGCGCGCACGTCGGGGGGGCTAAAAATCGGCACCGGCCCAGGTGCATTTTACACCTTCGGCCCGTACCACGGGTTCTCCGCGCGCGATCCGAAAACGGGTGCCGTGGTTCCGAGCCCTGTTCTGCCACCTCTGCCTGAGATCGACCAGATCTTCGCGGTGTCGGCGCGGGCGGTGGTCGCGACCGGGCCGGTCGTCGGTACGGTCAAGTCAGTTGACGGAGGCCGGACCTGGCAGCGCGTAGAGTTCGACGACGCGCCACTCACGATCAATCAGGTCGGCTCAAACGTCGTCCTGTCGCTCGACCGCTCAGCCGACCAATGGCTTGGAAGCACGCCTCCCAAGGCCTTTGCTTTCCGACCGCGTGTCCTTCTCCCTGATGGTTCGTGGGGCGAGGACGAAGGCCGCGCAGTCAAGCAGGTGATGCCCAAAATCAGCAACGCTCTCCGTGAGAGTGTGCTTCGAGGGTGGCCGCTCGCAAACGGTACCGTCGTGTTTGCAGCCAACGGTGATCTGGTCCGTGTGTCGACCCAAACGGGCGACGTGATCGAGCGAGCGCCGCGCGCGTTCGACAACCCAAGCGCAACCTGCTCGGCGGTCGGCCTTGGCACCGATCCGAAGGCCTTCGGGTTCATTTGCGGCGCCCGGCTCGGAAAAACGGACATCTATCGTTACGAAAAAAATGGACTCACTCTCGTCCGCTCGTTCGCAGACCCGCGCATCGTGCGGTCCTCTGACAACGGTCGCTTCGTGGTCGACGGTGGCTGCGATGCCGGCAGCGATAGCGCGCGTCGCTCCCTGTGTGTCGTCGAAGCGTCGGGCGCCGTGCGCGCGTTTGAACTCACAGGCGCCGTCGACGGTGCTCGTGCCGTTGCGCTGTCGGACGGCAGACTGGCGCTCGTCACGCCACCCACCGAGCGTTCGCTACCCACGCTCACGCTCATCGGCGGCAGCAGGGCAAAGCGCATCAGCCTCAAGTGGCCTACCGCAAAAAAAGACGAACGAGAGATGCTGCAAAAAGGCGCTTGGCTCGAGGACTTCCGCGAGCGAAGGCCCGGCGTCATCGGCGGCTGGATCGATCGACGCGGGCACGTGCTCGGATTCGAGATCGACGTCGACGGTACGCTGCGCGTCGGTCAGCTGATCTATGAACTCGGAAAAACGGTCGTCAGCGGCCGCTTTGGGCTCGGATGGTTACCGTCAAAGCGCGGTTACGAAACGACCGACGGTGGCATGAACTGGAAAGCCGTGGCGCTTCCGACACCCCTCGCTCAGTCGCTGGAATTGGCGTGCGGGCCCGTTGGCTGCGCCAATGCGGGTTGGCTACGCATGGGTTGGGGGGCGGTCGCAGCAGAGACCGCTGAACTTCGTCAACCTGATGTACTTTCTCGTCCCGCCAGCGTGCGTGGGTCGCTATCGCTTCAATGTGAGGCGATCGCGAAGCCTCGCCTCTCGGTCTCACGCCCTGAAGACCGCTATGCGCGCCCTGGCGTAGGTCAACCGCTCACAAAATTTGCGGTGTTCGCGGGCGAGCCTGGGCCTGTCGTCAAGGTAGGCGAGCGCGGGTTCACGATCGAAACGGCAGAGACCGTCTACACCGATCGCAACATGAGTGGGTCAGGGCGCGTCTTCGCCTGGGGTGATCCGAACGCCACGCCCCGCTGGCAGGCAAAGTGGATGATGCTCGGCTCGAGCAAGGTCTACTCAAGTCGCGTGACCTCGGCGCCGGCTGCAAGCCTCGAAGGTCTTCGAACAGCGCTCAGCGCTCAGCGCTACACGTCGACATGGTTTTTTGTCGCCGGGCAAACACCCGGGCACGCATTGATAATCGGCAAGCGCAACTATCCACTTGAAACCGTGCTGCTCTCGGTGGTCGACGGTCAGCCCATCACCGAAGTGCGTCGTCCTGATGGAACGCGCTTTCAGAACTTCCTCGCGGGGCTTGAGCATAGCGGCACGATCGCCTTGCTCGAGCAATCGTCAGCCCACGAGATGGCCCTGTGGGTGATCGACGGCGCGGGGGCCCGCGTGACGGGACGCTACAAATATCGCAGTGGAACGCAGGTTCGACTTGCGCGTCACACGGCGGACGGGCGCCTCGGCATGTTGGTGACGGCGAACCAACGGCTGCCACTCGACGACTGGCTATTTGTACCGGCCACGGGCGGCGAGTGGACCTGGCCAGAGCCTCTCGGCTCGCGCTACGCAATGATGAAACGCTTCTGTGAGAATGGTGAGACCGGTTGGCGTACTAAGACGCCGACCGAACAGACAACATACTTGACCGATGCTCGCGGCGCCCGTCTGGCGGTGACCGGTGGCACCGCGTTCATGCTCGAACAGGAGGGCGATGGTTGTTACGAGGCGTTCCTGATGCGGGGTGCATCGACGGACCTTGAGTCGTTTGGCAAGATGCCGCTTCCGACGGCCCCCAAGGGAGACCCAAAGCGGGAGGCACCCACGATTCCCGTCGCCTTTGTAACCGCCGATGCGCGTCTCGAGCTGCGATGTCGTCCGGGCCTCCTACGATAGGGTGCGATAGGGCTACCTCGATGAGCGCAGGGCGTCGCGCACGCCTTGACCATAGGGTGTTGGCGTTCCGTCCCACTGCTCAATCAGGGCAGGGCCTCTCTTGCAGTCCCAACGATTCCACGTCCACGCGAGAAATGATGCGCCCTTGGCGCGAGCCCACGCGAAGACATCCTTGGCAAATACCGAAGTGCAGTCGTTCTCTCCGAGCTCCGTGATCACGACCGGCACGTCGCGCGGAATCAAGTTCCAACAGGTCGCGGTGTTGCATCTGTTGAAGTTGTACGTATGAAAACTGATCGCGAGCTGATCGTCCTTCGGGCGATAGTTTGTCCACTGTGAGACATCGTTCGCCCAGTCGAGTCCGCTCACAAGAATGACGTTGCGTGCGCCTGTCCTGCGCACCGCGCCGACAAGCGCTTGCATGCCGGCCACCGCCACGTTTTCTATGGTGCAGCCATCGCGCCAGCACCGCCACGCATCGGCCACCGGAAGAGGCCCGATGTGCGGCTCGTTGTACAAGTCGAACAGCACACCACCGTCGCTGCGAAACGCAGTGGCAACGCTGGACCAAAACTCGGGTGCGCGCGAAGCGTGCGGCATCGGGGCAATGCCGGTCGCTAGCGCCGAGCCAACGGCCGACCAGTGCAAGTCGACGATGACGTACCAGCCCTGCGCCCGTAAGTAGGCAACACGCTTTACGATCGCGTCGCGGTAGATCGAGCCTGACGCCTCCAGCCGTAGGCGCTCGTCGCCGAGCCAGCAACTCTCGTTGAGCGGAATGCGAACCGCGTTGATATTCCACGAGGAGAGTCCCGCCGCGAGCGTCTCGACCTCAGGTCCCTCGAAGATGCCGTCACCCTTAATGCAGCGAAATTCTGATCCGCTCAGATTGACCCCGCGGAGCACAACCGACGCGCCATCAGGTGTCGTCAGCCTGTTGCCTCGGGCCGTGAGCGCCGACTTTAGGGAGGCAGCTGGCGAACAACCTGCCATGAAGACCACGAGAAGCGCCCGCTTCATCCCTTCACGCTGCCCGCAGTGAGGCCTGAAAGTAACTGCTTTTGCGCAATATAGAACACCGCCATCACCGGGATGCTCACCAGGAGCGAGCCAGCCGCAAAGGGGCCCCACGCCGCCGCGTGCTCACCCACGAAACGTTGCAACACGACCGGAAGCGTGAAGGCCTCCTCGCGGGACATCAGCGTGGCGGCGAGAACAAATTCGTTCCAAGCGCTCATGAACGCAAAGAGCGCAGTCACTGCAAGCGCAGGCCGTGCCGCAGGCAGCACAACGCGGACGAGGGCACCAAACCGCGTTGCGCCGTCAACCATGGCCGCTTCTTCGAGCTCGACCGGTATCGCCTCGAAGGCAGCCTTCAGCTGAAAAATGGCAAAAGGAAGCGCGGATGCCGAGTAGGCGATCACCAGGCCCGCACGGCGGTCCAACAAATGCAGCTGCGACAGAAGGAAATACAGCGGCACCGCGCTCGCGACTGTCGGGAACATTTGCGTCAGCATCAGCGCGCGCAGCCCAGTGCGCTTTCCGACAAAGGGGAGACGCGCCAGCGCGTACGCGGCGGGAGCTGCAACCGCAACCGACATCAGCGCCGTCGCCGACGCAACGGCAAGCGAGTTGACGAACTGCCGCAAGAACAGTGCGCCCTTGCCGGTGCTGATACCGGTAGCGATTGCAAAGTTCATGAACGAGGGGTCCCTCGGCCACGGGAACACGAACCCATCGGTACCCAACCCATCGCGCGAGAACGCGATGGTGACTACCCACAAGACCGGATAGAGCGCGTAGATCACCGCGGCACCGAGGAGCGTGTGGACGACAAGCGCCTTGACGTTTGCGCGCACGCTCATGTGGACTCCGCCTGCCAGCGTCGCGAAAGGCGCGACGTGAGCCAAAGAATGCCGAAGATGAGCACGGCGTAGGCCGCGGCGTACCCGTACTGCGCGTGTCTCGTGAATGCCCACCGGTAGGCCTCGCTCACGAGAATATCGGTCTGATTGTCGGGCTCACCCCCCGAGACCAAAAATACCACGTTGAACATGTTGAACGTCCACACGGCGCCGAGCACGACCGCGGGCACGAGCTGTGGCAGGAGCAACGGAAAGGTGATGCGAGAGAAACGCTGCCACGGCGTCGCGCCATCGATGTCCGCTGCCTCGAGCACGTCCTTCGGCACGTTAGTGAGCGCGCCCAGAATGACGACCATCATGAACGGAAAACCAAGCCAGACGTTTGTGGCGACGTTGGCTGCGAACGCCGTCGAGAAATGTGAAAACCATGCGACTGGCTCCGCCCCCACTTTGCGCAGGATCGCGTTGACCGCTCCGAATTGCTGGTGAAACATTCCTTTGTACGCAAGTGCAGTTACATACGATGGCACCGCCCAGGGCACGATCAGGAGCGTTCGGTACACACCCTTCGCGCGCAGAAGGGGCCGCGACAAGAGCAGTGCGAGACCGAGGCCAATGGTAACATGTAATGCTACATTTGCGATGGTCCACGCGACAGTGACGAGCAGCGTTCGATAGAACGATCCGTACCCGAAGAGCGGCCCGCCGCGTGCGGTGAGAATGTCAACGTAGTTGCCGAGTCCCGCGTAGGTCATCTGGTGGCGAGGCCCTGCGAAAAACGACATCACAGCCCCGGCGACGAGCGGCAAAACGACAAGCACGAAGACTGCGATCGTTGCGTACACCACGTAGGCATACGCGCCTGCGGACGCGCGAACGCCCGACCAAAACCGCGGCTTCGCTCGCCGATAGAGCGCGATCGCAGTCAACAGCAGGCCGAGGCCCAAGGCGACAAGCCCACGCGTCGGCGACGCGGACACCGCCCTCGGTCGAGCGCTCTCGAAGCGCCGGCGCGATTCGGCAAGGATTGCGTCGATCGCAGCATCATCAGCAGCCGCTGCGCGCATGACCCCGCGGATCGCTTGCTCGACGGGCTCCCAAGTGGCACGCATCGCGGCGCGCGTGCTCATCGGCCGCGAACGCAGTGCAGCCTCATGGAACGCCCGCATCGCGACCGGCACCACGGTGTCGTCGTGCCACGGTTGGTTGTTCGCGACCACTTGCGCTCGCACGCGCAGTTTCGCAGCCTCATCGCTCGCGAGCCAACGTGCAAAGGCGCTCACTTCGGGCCGCGACGCCGTCCGCGGCGTGAGAAGCAAGAGTTCAACCGTGAGAAAGGGGTCAGGCCGCGACGGCGCGGCTCGGAGAGGAGGTAGCGGCACGACCTGATAAGGAAAGTGTGGCGGCAACTCGCTCACGACACCGGGCCCCGCAATGATGGCGGCGGCCTTTCTGGATTCGAAAAGTTGCTTGACCAACGCACCGTCCGCGCCGTTGGGCACCACGCCGCTTGAGACGAGTCCGCGCGCGAACGCGACCGACCGCCTTGCAGACTCACCCGTGAAGCCATAAGCATCGTTCGGTCCGAGCATCGCGCCGCCGAACGCGTGCAGCCAGGGCGCGTGCACGTACGCGCTCTCCGACTCGTACGCGAGCGGGAACACGCCATCGTTCCGCGCCTTGACCAATTGCTCAACTGAAGCAGGAAGTTCCGGCATGAGCTCGGTATTCACGATCAGCGCGACGCCTTTCAGCGCAAAGGGCACGCCCCACGCAGCTCCGTCCTCATCGCGGGCGACCGTCGACGCGATCGAATCGTAGCGATCGATGTCGTATTTAGGGAAGGCAGCCTCGGCACGCGCGAGGAGGCCCTCTTCGCGATATGAGCTGAGGCGCTCGTGGGCGTCGATAAAGACATCGGGACCTTGATCGCGCGCGATCGCGCTAGAGAGCTTCGAGGCGTACGCAAGAAAGGGGACGGCCAACACCTCAACAGCCGTGCCCGTCTCGGCCTGATATCGCGCGCCGAGCTGGGCGATCGCTTCCTCCTCTGCGCCGCGGTAGGCATGCCACAGGACGATGCGATTGGCCGCGGGGGCCTTGCAATCGCTCGCGACGAGGCCGACCGCCGCAAGGAGCAAGCTGAATGCGAGGAACCACGCCTTCCACGGCGCTCTTGGCTTCTGCGCCTTCATGTTGGGGCGTCGAGCGCTCGTTCCGAACGTGGATCGAAGAGCAGCGTGTGCTCGGGCCGTATGCCGATGGGAAGCGTGTCCCCCCTCGTGACACGGTGGCTTGGCTCGACGCGTACGACGACGGTCCTATCGCCCATGCCCGAGAGCGTTCCGTGGACGTAGGTTTCGAATCCAAGCGCCTCGCAAAACGTAACGTTCATTGTTGCAAATTGCGGCACGTCGTCCGACGCCGTCGTCAAATGGTGGGGGCGCAGTCCTACGAGCACTGGTTGTTCGGCAAGTTGACCATATCGATCGGGCACCTTCAGCGCCTTTCCCCCGATGGCGATATGTAAGCCACTTGACGAGTGCTTCACTTGACCGTCAAGCCAGTTGATTTTCGGTGACCCCAAAAACTCGGCCACGAAGCGCGAAACCGGGCGGTCGAAGAGCGCGAGCGGCGCGCCCATCTGCTCGACTGCGCCGCCTCGAAGCAGGCATAGCGTATCGGCCAGAGTCATCGCCTCGACTTGGTCGTGCGTCACATAGAGCGTGGTTCCGCCCATGCGGTCATGAAGGCGGCGAATCTCAACGCGCACCTCGGCTCGCAGCGCCGCATCGAGATTCGACAGGGGCTCGTCAAACAGAAACATGTGCGGGCGACGCACGATCGCGCGCCCCATCGCCACGCGCTGACGCTGCCCACCCGACAGTTGCCTGGGCAAGCGATCGAGCAACGCGTCGAGGCCGAGCATCGCGCTCGCCTCGCTCACCCTTGCTACGATCTCAGCCTCGGGCGTCCGCCGCAACCGCAGGCCAAACGCGAGATTCTCGCGCACCGAAAGATGCGGGTAGAGCGCGTAGCTCTGAAACACCATAGCGATGTCGCGATCCTTCGGCGACAGGGCTGTCACGTCGCGACCACCCATCCATATCGACCCCGACGTGGGAGGCTCAAGCCCGGCAACTGTGCGCAGCAACGTACTCTTGCCACAACCGCTGGCGCCCACCAATACGGTAAAGCTCCCTGACTTCATGCTGAGACTGACGTTCGACAGGACCGTGGTCTGATCAAACGCCTTGCTCAAATCGCGCACTTCGCAACAGGGCACTTCGCGGCGGGTAGAGGGAGTCATCGGGCGATCAGAAGAGGTCCTTCAACTTGTCGACGAAGGTCTTGCCCCTGCCGATGCCGTCGTCACCGCCGCTCTCCTTCGCAAATGCCTCAAGGAGCTCGACCTGTTTCGGGGTGAGGCTCGTCGGCACTGCGACCGCAACCTCTACCCGCTGATCACCGCGACCGATTCCCGTGCGGTGGGGGATGCCTTTGCCCTTGATGCGCAGCGTAGTGCCCGGCTGCGTCCCGGGTGGAATGCGCAGCTTGCCGGAACCGTCGATGGTGGGCACTTCGACCTCACCACCCAGAGCAGCTTGCGCGAAACCAATTTTCAGCAACAGGTGAACGTCGTCGTCCACCCTGCGAAAAATCGGGTGGGCTGTTACGCTTAGGGCGAGTTCGAGATCGCCCGCGGGCCGATCAGGTCGGACGCGGTTGCCGGCGCCGGCAACCATGCGTGAAGCACCGGTTTCGGTGCCCGGTGGAATGGTAACCGCGATGGTGTGTTTTTGCGCACGCACGCCTGCCCCTCGGCAGGTCACGCAGGGGTCGGTGACAATAGAGCCCGATCCCTTGCAACGCGAACAGGTGCGCTCGACGGCGATCGGGAAAAGCCCTTGCTGAAAGCGTACGCGGCCTCGTCCGGCACAAGCGGTGCAAGTGCTGGGCTTGGTGCCCGTCGCAGCGCCGGAACCGCTGCAGTCGGCGCAGCCAACCACGCGTTCGTACGAGAGTTCTTTCTCGCAGCCGAATGCAGCCTCCTCAAATGTAACTTCCAAACTCACCTTTAGGTCGCCTTTATCGCCGCGACCCACGCCGAAGGCCCCGAGCAGGTCGCCAAGAAGGCCATCGAACGCGAAATCGCTCAGATCGACGACACCGCCCGGAAAAGGTCCGCCCGAGCCAAAAGGCGAACCGGGGTCGTCGACCCGGTGGCCAAACCTGTCGTACATCTGGCGTTTCTCGGGGTCGGAGAGGACCCGATAGGCGGCGGCGGCTTCCTTGAACTTCTCGGTGGACGCGGGATCGTCAGGGTTCTTGTCGGGATGAAGCTGCACAGCGAGCTTGCGGAACGCACTCTTGACCTCGTCGGGCGACGCGCCGCGGCTTACGCCAAGGACTTCATAGTGGTCTCGCTGACCCATGGGCCTCCCGTAGCACAGTCGCCACGCAGCTTCCGGGTTCTTCCACGACGATTTGCGACCGACCTGCGGTCCGCGGTTCCCGTCACGAGGGCCATCTGGTACTGCGGCGGACGATGTCTGACGCACCCGTCTATCCACGCCTCTCGTTTGACGAGCAGTCGCGCCTGCTTGGCAATATCGTAACCCGCTGCGCGCATCGCTCGAGCGAGCCCACGCCGGTCGTCGTGTTCGACCTCGATGGCACCCTCATGGACAACCGCCCGCGCACGTGTGCAATTCTGCGCGAGTTTGGTGCATCGCTGAAAACGCGCGAACCGGCGATTGCCGAGTCGCTGATGCACGCCGAACCCGGTCATCTTGCCTATCTCTTGTCAGACTCGATGGAGGCTCTCGGCGTTCATCGAACCGATCTCGTCGCTGAGCTGCAAGTGTTTTGGCGCGCGCGCTTCTTCGCCGACGACCACCTTGTGCACGATGTCGCGCTCCCCGGCGCTGTGAAATTCGCCCACGACTGTTACGAAGCCGGTGCGATTCTCGTGTACATGACCGGTCGCGACCTTCCACTCATGGGAATCGGTTCCTTTCGCAGCTTGCGCGATCTCGGTTTTCCGATCGGCGTCCCCGGCACTGAGCTGGTGCTCAAGCCCGATGCTGCAATGGCCGACGAAGCCTACAAGCGTCTCGAGGCACCGAAGCTTGCGCGCGTTGGACGGGTCGTGGCGGCGTTCGATAACGAACCCGGCAATTGTAACGTTTTCAAGACCCATTTTCCGGAGGCAGAGAGCGTTTTCGTCGATACCCAGCACCTGCCCGGAGCGCCGGCACTCTCGCCCGGCGTGGCCACGATCGGTGACTTTCGTTCATCATCTTGACAATGAAGGCGCGCCTTTCCTCTGTGCTCCTTTCGTGTCTCTTGCTGCCCACAGGCTGCAAGAACGGCGGGCCGCAAAAATCAGACGCGGGTGAAAGTCCGCAGGCCGCAGCTGAACCTGCGGCGCTTGTCGCGGGTCCCCTGAACCAGCGTGGCTTTGCGGGCGGTTCGGGCCTTCGGCCGAAGGTGGCGATTCGCGTCGATCAACCTCTACCCCGCGACCCCGCGCTCAACGAAACCCGCGACGCCGTGCGCGCCCTTCGGCCGGATTCAGGTGCGAGCCGTCAGTCCTTGTCCTTCGTTGCCCACCTTCGGATGCCAACGAGCCCAGCTCTCGCGCGCGAAGCGAACGCAGTTACGATCGACGCCGCCAAAAAGCGCCTTGAACTCCGCCTTGATGGCTTTGCCGAAAGTGCGCATCTGCGGATCACTTTAGGTTCACCCGGGTTTCTTTTTCGCTGGGGCACAGAGCTGCGCGCGCGCGCAGACCTGCTCGGCGCGATTATCATCACGCCCGCCGAAGAAGACGCTGCGATGCCTTATCGCGTTGTTCCGCACGGCGCGGTGAGAGCCCTCCTGAACGAGCGCCGCGTTGACGTTGCCCCTCTCTCAAACGCGAGCGTAAAGGATGCAGGCGATGGTCCGAGACGCTTCGGTCAGCGAACGCGCCGCGCCGAGGTCACCACGCGTGCGGGGAAGGCGACGATCGATCTGCTGCCTGTGCGGGATCTCGGCGAAGGCGGCGCGCTCCTGTGCTTCATGCTGCTCGATTGGCTTGCGGCAATGCCAAACGAAACCGTCTGCAAAGTTGATGAAATACCCGCGTATGCCGATTTTCGTTGGTCTACACGCGGGGGTATTCTCTTCGAGATCGATTCGCTGGAACGCCGCTCAGACTCAACCTCGCTTGAGGTGCCGCCTGCGCGAGCGCGTTTCGAGGCCCAAGCGCCGGCACCGCTTACGTTTTCTCTGCTGCTCACGCGAGTCGAGCTGGCGGCATTACATAACGTTGCGGTCGAAGTGCCCCGTGAGGCGAGCGATGCTGCCGTAGCGCAAGCCGAAGGTCTACAGGTGACCAACAACAGCGATGAATTGCGCGTGTTTTTTTTGGAGGGCGTACCGGTTGCGTGGCTGCGTCCAGGGGCGCAACTCGTCGTCCCTGCGCTGCTCCACGGGCGCTATGTGGCGGAGTGGCGCACGTTCTTGGGGGAAGTGCGTGCGGAGGCGAAGAGTGTGGTCGTGCCCGGTGTTTTCGAAAGCGACACCAAGGCCAAATAGTCAACTGCGCTGACGACCCAACGGACCTAAATCCCGCACATGTCGGCTGGAACCACCGGCCCCGGTGTTGTGCACGTGCCGAAGTTGCACACGGCACTCTTGCATTCGAGCAAGCTGGTGCACGCGGACGTGCCCTCCTTTGAGCGGGTGCACTTGTTGGTGTCCCGCGCGCAGTAGTAGCCCGCGCCGCACGCGAGTTCGATGAAGTTACCACCGCCGCCGCACGCGCCGCCTTCGGGCGTCGCCTTCGCGCACGCGTACTTGCCGCTATCACCCTTGCAATAGAGGCCGTTTGCGCAAATGAGGCCTTGGCGGATGTCGAGTGTGCACTCGTCCCCTTCACTCAAAACGCGCCCTCCCCCGCACCGTCCGCCGAAGCAAGAGGGGAACGAGTTCGTGCCTGCCGGCGGGGCGCATTGCGTCGGGCGCTCGCAGCTCTCTCCGGCCGCGCGGGTTCCTTCAAAGACGCGGCAGTCGTCGAGGATTTCGAAGTAGCCAACCAGCCGCGAGAACTCGAGCCGGCACTCGTCCATGAACGGCTTGACCTTCGCGAGACACGTGTCGACCTTCGTGCCGTCGAACTTCATCGTGCCCGCAGTCACTTCCGCGGTGTTCTTGAGGCACTCGCCCTTCTGCGTTGCCTCGCACGCCGCCTGGTTGAAGGCCCCGTGTCCCGTCGTGCAGCACGATTTGCGCGCTTCGCAAACCACCGCCGGCATCTTGTCGCAGACGTTGCTCACGGTGTACGTCACGGCTGCTCCGGCGTCCGCCTGCTCGTCTGTTTTTCCCGAGCAAGCCGCGATTCCGGCTACGGCCAATCCGAAAACAACCACGCATGAAATGCTTCGACGGGAGGTACACATGAAGGTCCCTCTTAGTCGGCTGGGCTGCGCACGAAACACTTCCGCGTCGCCGTTCGCTGTTTGAGACGCCCGAATGCGACGTACCATGCGCGCATGACGCAAGTTGGGCTCATCGGGTTTGGTCGCTTTGGTCGGGCGTTCGCTTCGTTGCTCGAAGCCGCTGACGTTCCGTACCTTGCGTTCGATCCGTTTGCGGATGTTCCGGCCAACGTTCGCGGAGCTTCGCTAGCAGACCTCGCCGCGCGGTCAGCGACGATCATGGTCGGCGTTCCGGTCGGTCGTATGCGCGCGACGCTCGAATCACTCGCGCCCCATCTAACGTCTGCGCACGTCGTGTTCGACGTCGGCAGCGTGAAGCTCAGCCCCTCCGAGGCCATGGCTGCGACGCTCGGAGACCGTGTTCCATGGGTTGCGACGCACCCGCTCTTCGGCCCGATGAGCCTTGCGCTCGCCGAGCGTCCGTTGCGCGTGGTCGTATGCCCAAACCCGCTGCACCCAGAGGCCGTCAGTACCATTTGTAACTTGTATCGCTCGATTGGGTGCGAAGTCGTCACTCAAACTGCCGAAGAGCACGATCGCGTGATGGCCCACACGCATGCTCTAACGTTCTTCGTCGCGAAAGGCATGATGGATGCGGGCGCAGGACTCGAGGTTCCCTTTGCGCCACCGAGCTTTCAAGCGATCGCGCGGACGATCGAGGCAGTTCGCAGCGACGCCGGTCACCTTTTCGTCGCGATTCAAAATGAAAATCCGTTTGCGGGCGAAGCAAGAAAGCAACTTGTCGATGCGCTCACCAATATCAACCAGATGCTCGCGACTCCGTCGGCATCGCAGTTCCCACCGCCGCTCGAAATTCGGATCCCTGACCTGGGCAACCGATCGCCCGAACTGAAAGAGGCGCGTGAGCACATCGACGCGCTCGACCGAGAACTCATGGCCCTCTTGCGTCGTCGTGCTGAGCTCGCCGAACGCGCGCTGCGTGCGAAGGAGCAACTGGGCGCGCCCGTTCTTGATGCGCAACGCGAGACGGAGCTTTTCGCGCGCCGTCGAGCGTGGGCCGCTGAGCTCGGCCTCGAAGCCGATGGCGTCGAAGAGGTCTTCCGGGCCGTCGTCCGATTTTCAAGACGGATGCAGTCCAAGGCGCGACAATGATCAGCGCGCCGTAGTCGCCTCGTACAACGCCCTACGTCGTTCCAAAAGTTGACGAAAATAACGGCCGCGCGATTCGTCAGGTTGGTGAACGGTTTCCGTCTTGCGCCACGTGGCCGCCAGCCGCTCGTCGCCCGTAACGCCCGCTCCCAAAAACGCGAGGAGCGCCCCGCCCAGCAGTGTTCCACTCTGGCTTGGGGCATAGAGAAGCGTG
>CAMBEV010000002.1 GCA_945865595.1 Nannocystis exedens
GCTTTACGACCACGCAAGACTCGCTTCCGGTTGGTGACCAACCTTCTCCGGGCGGGCTTCGACCCGCAGGGTTTCATCGTGAGGTTTCTTCGATTCATCTACATCGGGTCCTCCTCACCCAGGCTTTGCCTGACGCACGGGCCGGCGCACCATCTGACACGTAAGTTTGTTCTTACTTTGTAAGATCAATCGCAACGAGCTTCAATTTGATGGGTTTCCATCGATTTGCACCTGTGCTGAGAACAGGACGTGCGTTCGATGGACACGTTCTTCGACTCGATTCCGGACCCGCGGGTGGAGCGGACGCGGCGCCACAAGCTGACAGACATTGTGCTGATCGTGTTGATCGGCACGATCTGCGACATCAAGGGATGGGACGCGTTGCACGAGTTTACGCAAGATTCGGACGACTACTTGGAGTCGATTCTGGAGTTGCCTCACGGCGTGCCGAGCGCGGACACGATTCGGCGTGTGATGTCGGCGCTGAACCCGGCGGCGTTTCGGGATGCATTCATCGCATGGGCACAGCAGCTTTGCGCTTCGACAGCGGGCAAGCTGGTTGCGATCGATGGCAAGACCGTACGCGGGGCTTTCTCCGGCGTTGATGGTCAAGGGGCTTTACATCTCGTCAACGCATGGGTTTGCGAAAACGAGATGGTTCTTGGCCAGTACGCAACTGACGTTAAGTCGAATGAGATAACGGCCATTCCGGAGTTGATCGCGCTTCTCGATCTGCGGGGCGCGATTGTGAGTATCGATGCGATGGGTTGCCAGCGGAACATCGCGCGCTGCATCGTCGACAAGGGAGCGGAGTACATTTTCGGCCTCAAGGGCAACCAGCCAACGTTGCATCAGGAGGTACTCACCGCGTTCGACACTGCGACATGCGCGCGACTGGAGCTCGATAGAAATGCCTTCGCCCTATCCGCAGACAAGGGCCACGGTCGCCTCGAAACGCGTCGCGTTTGGGTCATGCGCGAAGTCGAATGGCTCACGCGATCAGAGCATTGGCCGTCGTTGCGGTCGCTGGTGATGATCGAATCAGAGCGAACGATTCGCGGACGCACATCGCACGAGCGACGCGCGTACATCTCCAGTGTCGACGCATCTGCGGCTCGATTCGCCGACATCGTTCGAAGCCACTGGCACGTCGAGAACAAACTGCACTGGGTTCTCGACGTCACTTTCGGCGAAGACCATGCCCGGATCGCGCGAAAGAACGGTGCCGAAAATATGGCGCTCGTTCGCAAGATAGCGATCAACCTGCTCAAGAACGCACCGGTCAAGAGGCCTGGCGAAAGTCTCGCTGCGAAACGCAGACGAGCCAATCGGCGCATCGGCGAATTGCTCGGCGTGCTGCGTGCCGGCGTCTCCGCGACGTAACTTGTGCAACGCCGCAGGCCGCTCTCGCTCAGGCCACTTCACGGAGGCCACTTGCCCCAGCCGCGCACGCTGACGACAGCCTCGGTCGATCTCCCTCTTCACGACGCGCATCGCGACACGCTTCGTGATCCTCGACAGGGATACCCGAAGGGGTGCTCGCCTCCTCGCCCGGAAATTCGGGCTGTGGCCGCCGCGCACGCCTCGCGCCAACGAGTTGCGATAGTCACGTCACCAACCTCCTCGTTGTCACGACGCCTGCGCTCTTCGCGCCGTAGCCCGAATTTCCGGGCAAGGAGGCTCGAATGAACACAAACAGATTCGCTCATCATCGACTCGACGCATTCTTCGTAGCGAAGGCCGCGCTCGTTGCAGGCGACGCAATCGTCAAGAAACTTCCCCGTGGCTACGGGCCACTCGCCGAACGCGCTTCGCGATACCCGAAGGGGTACCAGCTCCGGCGAGCGCTTCTCGGTGCGTACTTACAGCTTGTCGAAGCGGCTTCGCGAGAGGGCAACGATCGCAAATATCGCTTCCGAATCGCGCGTGGCGAGTGCAACGAAGCGGCCGCTGCTGTCGAAGCGGTCGCAGCACTCGGGCTCGCACCCGACGCCGAGGCACAGCCGTTGCTCGCACTCCTCGACCGGCTCGCCGCGATGCTCGCGCGTCTTGGTTCCGCCGGTTGACCGTCTCTTCCAGCCGCGCGTCGTCCGGCGCGCGCCTGAGGACCTCGTCAGCGTGGGCGGCAGGGGCCCGAGGCAAGCACCCCTTCGGGTGTCGCGAAGCGCGTCGCAGAGGGGCCTGAGCGAGAGCGGCCTGAGGCTTTTCACGACAAAGCTAGCCAATTAAGATGCGCCGGCCCTGGTTGCCTGGGCCAGTACTTGAGCCTCCGAAGAAGCCACAGTAGTTGGGGCTCGCATGCGATCACGATGGGTTTCAGCCGCCGTTCTGGCTCTCGGGCTCACCGTCGCCAAGCGCGCACCTTCTGAACCTGCGCAACCGCCCGACGACAACGACGCCACGCGAGCAGTCGCCGCCATCGTGGCGGACAAGACGCTCTCGCGCGGCAAAGTAGGGATCAGCATCGTCGATCTCGAAACAGGCAAGGTCCTCGCGGCGCACAACGAGCACGAAGCGATGAACCCCGCCTCGAACGCAAAACTCTATACGGCGGCGGCGGCTCTCTCGCTCATCGGGCCCGCCCACCGGTACGAAACGGCGCTCATCGGTTCAATCAGTGGCGAAGCGATCACGACTGGTCTTACGATTCGCGGCTATGGCGATCCGTCGCTGCGCACCGCCGACCTCGCGGGCCTCGCGCAAGAACTCGTCGGCCTGGGAATTCGTAGCGTCGCTGGTGACATTTTAGTCGACCAAGCGTTCTTTGACGACGTGTACACGCCGCCCGCGTTCGATCAGCAGCCGAGCGAATGGGCGTACTTTCGCGCGCCCGTGAGCGCGATCGCGCTTAACCGCAACACCATCACCGCGACGATGCGACCTTCGGGCAAATCGTCAAGTTTTGTGACGTTCGATCCACCAGGGTTCGTCGACGTCGAAGGGAACGTGAAATACGAGGACGGCGGTTCCGAGAGCGTGAAGATCGCGCTCTCTCCACAAGGCCAACGCCTCAAAGCGAAACTTGGAGGCTCATTTTCGACGCCGCTCTATCGCATCACCAAACGTGTCGAAGACCCGACACTGCTCGCCGGCTACGCCCTCAAGGCACTCCTCGAGAGCGCCGGCATCAAGGTGACCGGAGAGGTCAAGACCGGCAAAGGCAAAGGGCACGTGATCGTGCGCCACCAATCGGCAACACTGAGCGAGCTGCTCTTTCCGGTCGGCAAGAACAGCGACAACTTTTACGCCGAGATGATCTTCAAGACCCTCGGCGGTGAAGCCAAGGGCAGACCCGCGTCGAGCGCAAATGCGGCAGACGTGGTTACCCATTGGCTCGAGAGCGAGCAGCTCCTGACGGCCGGCACGGTGATCAAGAATGGCTCCGGGCTCTTCGACGCGAACCGCGTCACCGCAGCGGGCGTAACCTCGTTGCTCAAGCGCATGGCGGGCGATCCGAAGGTCGCAACCGAGTACATGGCGCAGCTCGCAGTCTCAGGTGTCGACGGCACGTTGCAGCGAAGGCTTCGCGGCCCCAGCACGCGCGGCTTCATTCGGGCGAAGACCGGCACGCTGAACGACACGATTGCGCTTTCGGGCTACGTCCTTCGCAAGACGAAGCGACCGATCGCGTTTTCGATTCTGTTCAACAGTATCGGCGGGAAGCAAGACAGCGCGCGGGCAGCGGCAGACAAACTCGTCTCGATGCTCGCGCGCGAATAGTTCAGGAGCCGGTCAATCAGTCCTTCGAGGCGTCGATCGCGCCCGCGTCAGGCAACCCGGGGACGCCTGTCAGCGGGCACTGGGCCGCGCAGTCTTTGCTGATGCACTGAAGCAACCCGACGCCGATGTTCTGCGTCGCAGGGGAAGCCGACTGCAGGCCACCCGCGCACGCGAGGCCACCGCCACTGCCCAGGCAGTCGAGCGCGTCAGTCACGACTTCGCGGCACTCGCAAAGGGCCTGGCACGCGTCGATGGTCGACTTGCACTTGTCGCGCAAGCACGCCACGCAAGTCGCCATGTTGAGGCTCGAGTCGGGCACGTTCGCGTCCGGCGCGTTGTACGTATTGAGGTTCGCGTCGCTCGTGCACGGCTTGCCCGCATCCGAAGCCGCTTCCTTCGCTGCGTCGACCGGTGCTGCGTCAGCCTGCACCGTCACGTCTGCTGCAGCGTCTACCGGCGTAGTCGACGCGTCGGCGTCGCCCGTCGAACCGCCACAACCCGCGCCCATCGCGCCCACCGCGCCAACGAGGGCGCACGCACAAACACCGAACAACAAAGTATCACGCATCGCCTGGTCCTCCCGAGAGTGCAGAATCCGTTCTGCGCCGCGCAGATTGGCCCAGCCGGCGCCTCTAATCAACGCAAATTATGTGTTATGAGCGCGACATGCCTGGCATTCGCAACGCGAAGCGCTTCTACATCACGACGCCCATCTATTACGTGAACGACGTTCCGCACCTCGGCACGGCGTACACGACGGTCGTGGCCGATGCGTTGCGGCGCTACCACCAGCTGCGCGGTCACGAAACGCGCATGCTCACTGGCACCGACGAACACGGGCTCAAACTCGAACGCGAGGCCAAAGACCGCGGCCTGTCGCCTAAGGCGTTCGTCGATCAGATGAGCGAACGTTTTCGCGAGGCGTGGCCCAAATTGCTCGTCGAAACCGACGATTTCATCCGCACGACGGAGCCGCGACATGAGTCGCTGGTGCAAGAAATCTGGAAGCGTGTGCAAGCGAACGGCGACCTCACAAAGGGCCACTACGAGGATTGGTACTGCGTCGGTTGCGAATCGTTCAAGACCGAAAAAGAGCTGCTCGAGGGCAACGTGTGCCCGCTGCACAAGAAGCCCGTCGAACGCCTCAAAGAGGAAACGTACTTCTTTGCGCTCGACAAATATCAAGACAAGTTACTTGACCTTTATGCAAAGGCGCCAGGATTCGTCCAGCCAGAGTCTCGTCGGAACGAGGTCCTGAGCTTCGTCGAATCGGGTCTCAAGCCCCTCAGTGTGTCGCGCACGAGCTTCTCGTGGGGCATCCCGGTGCCGGGCGACCCGAGGCACGTGATGTACGTGTGGTTCGACGCGCTCAGCAATTACTGGTCGGCGCTCGGCGGATGGGACAGTGAACTGGCCGCGCGATTTTGGCCCACGGATGCGGACGCTTTGCCGACGGACAGTGCCGACCTCACGGTGGTGCACCTCGTTGGTAAAGATATTTTACGATTTCACGGCGTGTTCTGGCCTGCGTTTTTGATGAGCGCGAAGATGGCGCTGCCGTCGAAGGTGTACGCCCATGGATTCTTGACCATCGATGGGCAGAAGATGAGCAAATCGCTGCGCAATGCCGTCGACCCTGTGCGCCTTGCGGCCGAGCTTCCGGGCGGAGCTTCGACGCTTCGCTATCACCTGCTTCGCGCGATCGCATTGGGTCAAGACGGTGATTTTGATCATGCCGCGTTACTTGAACGCTACAACGCCGACCTCGGAAAAAACCTCGGCAACTTGCTGAGCCGCGTCCTCGGCCTGTGCGTGAAGAACACCGGCAACACGGCGCCCGCGCTCGAAAATGCGCGTTGCACCGATCTCGAGCGTCACTTCCTCACTGACGTGCAGCGATCGCTCACCTCCGCACAACAGCATTGGGATGCCGTCGAGCCCCATCGCGCACTCGAAGCCACATGGGCCGCATCTTCACGCGCCAACCTCTACGTCGACCAGGCCGCGCCTTGGGCCGAGGTGAAGAAGGGTGACCAAGCGCGCGTCGAGACGATTCTGGCGACGCTCGTCAAGGTACTTGAACATTTGAGCGTTTACATCGCGCCTGCGCTGCCGGACAAAGCCAACGAAATGCGAGCGCAGCTTGGCCTCGGGCCCATCGCACCCGCGCTCAATTCCGATCTGCTGGCGCTCGATTTCAGCGACGCCCCCACGCGCGCACTCGGCACCGCGTCTCCGCTCTTCCCAACGCTCGACGCTGCTGGTCAAGCCGCATTGCTCGAACGCCTCGTCCCAACAAAGGAACCTGTCATGAACGAACCTGCAACGCCCTTCGAAACTGCGGTCACTGTTGTCGGCGGTGCGGTCGTCGAATCGATCGTCGCGCCGATCACCTATGACCAATTCGCGGCAACCGACTTGCGCATCGGGGTTGTCCTCGAAGCGGAAAAGGTTCCAAAAAAGGACAAGCTGCTGAAGCTGAAGGTCGATGTCGGCGAGGCGGAGCCGCGTCAAATTGTGGCGGGTCTCGCGCTGTCGTTCGCGCCTGAAGCGCTGGTGGGCAAGCGCGTCGTCGTCGTTACGAACCTCGCACCGCGCGACTTCGGCAAGGGCCTCGTGTCGCATGGAATGCTGCTCGCTGCTGGCGAGAGCAACAACTTGAGCCTTGCCACGGTGACCGCTGAGGTCGCGCCGGGCACAAAGGTCAAGTAACGGAACAGTTCTTACCGAATCGTTCCAATCACCAGGGGAAGAGGCGCAGGAGCCCCATCGCCAATCGAAAAGGCTTCCGCCACACGCGCAGCAGCCTCAGCCGAAGTGGCGGCATCTCTTACGTGAAGGCGCGCGAGCATGTCGCCCACCTGCACGACCGCACCTGGCTTCTTGAGCACTGAGATCCCAACCTGATGGTCAACGGGTTGATCGGCGCGCGTTCGGCCCGCACCCATGGCAACGCTCGCGAGACCGATCTCGAGAGCGTCAACCTCTTGAACGATCCCGGCTTGTTTTGCCACAACATCAACGGTCACAGGCGCAACCGCTAACCGGTCAGGTTCATTGACGACACGACTGTCGCCCCCCTGCGCAGCAACGAGCGCAGCCATCACTGCTCGTGCGCGTCCATTGGCAACCACCTTGACCAACATGTCGCGCGCCTCGTCGATCGTGCGGGCCACCCCAGCAATCGCGAGCATCTCGGATCCAAGGACAAGCGTGCACTCGACCACGTCAGCGGGACCGCGACCATGCAGCACCTCGAGCGCTTCACGCGTTTCGTTCGCGTTGCCGACCGCCACACCGAGCGGCGCGCTCATGTCGGTAAGAACGGCGACCACTTTTTTCCCTGCTCGCGTTCCGACCCTCACGAGTGCCTCCGCGAGCTCACGCGCGCTTTTCTCGTCTTTCATGAAGGCGCCACGACCCACCTTCACGTCGAGCACGAGTCCGTCGATGCCCTCTGCCAGCTTCTTTGAGAGAATTGACGCGACGATGAGCGGAATTGACTCGACGGTCGCAGTCACGTCACGCAACGCGTAGATGCGCTTATCTGCGGGCGCGATCTCAGCAGTTTGCCCAATGAGGCACGCGCCCACTTCGTCCACAATTTTGACGAATTGCGCCGCTGAAAGAATCGTTGAGAAGCCTTCGATCGCTTCGAGCTTGTCGAGCGTGCCACCGGTATGTCCCAAACCACGGCCGCTCACCATCGGTACGCGAACGCCGCACGCTGCCACCATGGGTGCGAGGCAAATGGACACTTTGTCGCCAACCCCTCCGGTCGAGTGCTTATCAACCTTGAAGCCCGCTACGCTCGACAGATCGAGGACCCGGCCTGAGTGGAGCATCGCCTCGGTCAGAGCAACGGTCTCGGCATCCGTCATTCCGCGAAAGAAAACCGCCATCAAGAACGCGGCCATTTGATAGTCGGCCATCTCGCCCGAAGAAAATGCGCGAATCAGGTGCTGCACTTCCTCTGCAGAAAGGGCCTGCCCATCACGCTTGGCGGCGATTACCTCAACGAGTGTACGTTGCATGGCGCGTCGAAGAACGGTACCACGCGAGCACAGTGCGCCCCTACAAAGCAGGTCTCACCGCCAAGTTGCGTTATCACTTCGACAACTACATGGCGTGGAGCGCCGCGGGTCGATTCCTGCTGGTCTTCGCGCTGGGCGTGGGCGCCTTAATCATGGGCGCCGTGCTCCTCAAGTTGTTGGCTCCGTCGTCTGACCCGGCTGCCAGTGCCTCGGAAGCGCTTTGGTGGTCTTGGGGCCGCGTCGCCGATCCGGGTTCGGGCGCAGGCGATCAAGGCACCGGCGTCCGCATCGCTGAGATCATCACCACACTGTCAGGCGTCTTATTGTTCGCGTTGTTGATCGGTTTCGTCTCCGAGACCGTGCAGGAAAAGATCGGCAACCTTCGCAAGGGGAAAAGCCTCGTCGTCGAGCGCGATCACACGCTGATTCTAGGCTTCAACGATCGCGCGTTGCGCATCATCAGCGAGTTGGCTGAAGCGAACGAAAGCCGCGGGGACAGCTGCATCGTCATTCTGTCAGAGCAAGACAAGGAGACCGTCATCGACGCGTTGATCGGCGCGTTCGGGAAACCCAAGGTTCGAACGACGCGCATCGTCGTGCGTTATGGCTCGGCCTTCGTACCGAACGACCTGCGCAATGTTAGCGCCCACCAAGCACGCAGCATTGTGCTCTTGGCTGATGACGGCGAAAGTCAGGGCGACGTCCGTGTCGTCAAGTCTGTACTCGCGCTCACGCGCGGCCTGGGCACACCCTTGCAGGGGCACGTGGTCGCCGAACTTTCCGACATCGACCACCGCGACGTACTCACGTCGCTCGAGTCCGAGCACCTTGAGATCGTCGTTGCGCGTGAATTTCTTGCGCGCCTTCTCGTGCAAACCGCGCGGCAAACCGGCCTCGCACAGGTCTACGCCATGCTGCTCTCGTTTGAGGGCGATGAGTTCTACTTGGTTGATGTTCCAGCCGTCTTCGTCGGTAAGACATTTGACGAAGCATGCCTGCAGGTCCCACAAGGGATCGTTGTCGGTTACGTTTCAAAAGAGCGTAAGGGGCAAGCGCACCATGTTTGGTTGAACCCACCGGGGGACACGGTTCTCTCAGTGGGCGACCGACTTGCGCTCTTGCTCGAAGACGATTCGGTAGCCATCGCACCGAGGCCGCTGACGGTGCAGGGCTCGTTACCCCAGTTTTCACTGCACCCCATTGTGCCGAAGCAAGAGCATATTTTGGTCCTCGGCTTTCACGACGAGCTTGGCAACATGCTGCTCGAACTGGACCATTACGTAGCCGTCGGCTCAAAGGTGACGATCGTTTCCTCGCTCGATCCGGCGATCATCGCGCGACGCCTTTCGCGATTCGTCAACCACCTGAATCATTTGAAGATCGAGAGCGTAGAAGGCGACCCCACGACCAAACGCGACATCGAGCCGCTTTGCGCGGGCGGCTTCGACTCTGCGATCGTGCTCGCCGATGCCTCGGAGTCGCGCTCAACCGATGACACCGACGCTCGAACCCTCATGAGTGTCCTTCTCCTGCGAAGCCTTGCGAAGGGCGACCCGCGGATCATTTCGGAGATTCGCAACCCGCGGACTAAGGAATTGGCGACCGTCGCTGACGTGACCGATTTCGTCGTGTCCGACGAGCTCGTGAGTGGCCTCCTGGCGCAGGTGTCAGAGAACCGAGAGCTTTGCGCCCTTTGGGAAGACTTGTGCAGCGCCGACGGCAGCGAGATCTATTTGAAGCCTGCATCGAAGTACATGGCACCGAGCGAGACCGTAACGTTCGCCGATCTGATGGCCCGAGCACGCGCGCGCAAAGAGATCGCTATTGGTTACACACTAGCCAAGCTCGAGCGGCATGCCGATAAGGCCTACGGCATCACGCTCAACCCACACGACAAAGAGTCGCCCCTGCCCATTTCGGTCGCAGATCGCGTCATTGTGATCGCCGAGGACGAACGATGAGTCTCCTGGGCGATCCAGTGGCGCGAGGGTTGATCCATCTGGGCATCTCGACAGTGTCCATCCTTGTCATGGGCATGTTCACCCCGGGGATCAAGGTGCGGGGGCTGAGCGACGCCTTCATTTTTGCGCTGACGGTCGCCTTCATCAACGCGCTCTTTTGGCACTTCCTAAGGGGCGAACCGTTCACGACCGTGCTTCTGGCTGGGCCAGGCTCCGTGTTGGGCAACGCGGTCTTGTTTTGGCTCACCGCGAAAGTTGTCGACGGCGTTAAAGTGTCAGGTTGCTTTACGGCTCTTCTGGCGGCGATCGGCGTGACCGTCATCAACGCGATCATTCGCTTCGGCCTCCATTTGTCATCCTGAGCGCCCCCACGTTGTCATCCTGAGGCGAAGCCGAAGGACCCCGGTGGTAGGCCGTCGTAGAGGTCCATCTCTTCTTCCCGCGCGTACATGCAAGATTCGCTACCGACTGGAAATGCGCGGCACGCGTTCGGCCGCAGCTCGTAGATGTTGCAGCGGTTGTCCTCGGCCAAGTGTTTGCAGTCTCTGTTGCGAAGCAGGACAAGAACGACTTTGCCGTCAGCGCGGCGCTTGGCGTACGGGCGTCGCGAGAGCTCAGGTCGCGTTCGCTCGAAGCGCTCGTGGTCCTCGGGCTCGAGCACCACTTCATTGGCGCGACAGCACGAGCCGCACGCCATGCAATCAAAGTTCACCTGCCTCGTGGGCCCACCTAAGATCGAATCGCGTTCGGCGCGGCGTTTGACAACCCAGTGTTGCGCCTTCGGAACGATGATCGATGCGAGTCCATCAAACGCACCACCTGCGATGATTTGGTAATGATTCTTTCCTAAATCGAGAATCGCCCAAAAGTGAAGATCGGTCTGGTCGTTCTTGGGCTCGGGCACGAGCAAGCGCGCGACCGTCTTACTCTCCCAGTACACGGAGTGTCCGCCCATGTTCGCCCATGCGGCGGCCTCACGCGGGAATCGCGCTGCAAACGATCGCACCACCGGCCTGACCACCCTTGGCATGACGGAAGCACATCGAACGATCGCCCGCGCATTGCAAGTAGAAGTACCCTTCGCTGCATGCGCGCCATCGTCATTGCCAGTCCAACGGGATTCGAAGGCCTCGAAGTCCGCAACGTTGCTCTCCCGGTTCCAGGCAAGGGCGAGGTTCGCGTTGAGGTGCGTGCGACCGCGGTCAACCGCGCTGATCTCATTCAAACGCTCGGCCTCTATCCCGCGCCACCCGACTCCCCTGCCGACATCCCGGGTCTTGAGTATGCGGGTGTCATCGGCGCCCTCGGCGAAGGCGTCACCGATTTTGCGCTCGGCGATCGCGTCTTCGGTCTTGCTGGCGGCGGCACGTACGCTGAGGCCGTCGTGGTCCACGCGCGCACGGTCACCCCCATGCCCAAGCGACTCACGTTCGTCGAGGCGGCATCGATGCCTGAAGCGTTCATCACGGCCTACGACGCGATGGTCACGCAGGGGGGGGCTGTCTGCCGGTGAGACTGTCCTCGTGCATGCCGTAGGCTCGGGGGTCGGCACGGCCGCTGCGCAGATTGCGAAAGCGATCGGCGCGAGATGCATCGGGACGGCACGATCTCAAGAGAAGCTTGCGCGTGCCGGAGTGCAGGGCGCCCTTGTGACAAACGGTCAATTTGCCGAACAAGTCATGACGTTAACGGACGGCAAGGGCGTAGACGTCGTGCTCGAACTTGTCGGAGGCAACTACGTGAGCGAAGACCTCAAGGTGCTGTCTTCCAAAGGTCGCCTCGTTCTTGTGGGCCTCTTGGCGGGCTCCAAGGCGGAGATCGATCTCGGCCTCATCCTTCGCAAACGCATCCACATCATGGGTACCGCTCTTCGAAGTCGGCCGCTCGAAGAGAAGATCGCCGTCGCGCGTACATTCGAACGGCACGTGGTCCCACTCATCGAAAGCGGCGTACTAAAGCCCATGATTGACCGCGTCATGCCGCTCGAGAACGCGCGCGAGGCACACGCCTACGTCGCCTCGAATCAGGGGTTCGGCAAGGTGGTGCTTGAAGTCAGACCGCATGAAGTCTGAATGGTTTCGCAGACTTCAATGGTTGCGTGCGTGCTCGAGACAGAGCGTGCGGCGAGGAGCGCACTTCTCACAGGCGCACACGCGAATGTCGGCGCCGTCGGTTTCGCTCGAGCCACAGATGGCGCACGTGCGCGATCCCATGCCTGAAGGTCGGACTTTGTCAGCCTCGGCGCGCATCGATTCTCGTCGCATCGACTGGGTGGCCATCCGCGAGCGCCCTCTAAAGAACGAAACCCAGTGCGCCGCAAAAAAGACAAGGTAATTGACTATACCTGCGAGCACCATCGCGCGATCGCCCCAGTCCCCACGAATGCACTGATAGATCGCGAGTCCAAGCCCGAGAAACCCGACCACCTTCATGGGCACAGGAATCAGGAAATAAAGGCGAATCTGCTCGTTCGGAAAGAGCGTGGCGAACGCGAAAAGAAACGACTCGAGCAACCAGAAGTTGGTCGCGGGCTGGCCCGTGACGATCGACGCGATCGACAAGAACGCCATTCCGCTGAAAAGAAAGAGGTTGAACCGAAATGCGCCCCACAGGTTGTTGAGCGTCGACAGCAGCCACCACTCAAACATCAACGCGAAGATGAACCACATGCCAAAGCTTGTCGGCACGAAGACGTAACTAAACAAGCGCCACACCTGGCCCGCGCGAATCGCCCGCCAGTCGAAGAAGATGTACGCGAGCAGCTCCGGCCGCAAGGTTGACAGGATGTAGGTGAGCAGCATGCCGCCCACCACAACTGCCGGCAGATTGGGAATCGCCAGGCCACCAAAGCGACGCTCAAGTCGAGCCAACAAACGATCCATCTCCTACAGCGATTAACACGCGCCGGGCCGGCTGTCACCCGCGCGACGCAGTCAGCGGAGCGAGTTGACCAGCGCGCGCAAGCCTTCTTCGAGCCCCAGTTTCGCTTCGTAGCCAAGCTCGGTGCGGGCACGCGAAATGTCTGCAAGCGAGTGACGAATGTCGCCTACGCGACCGTCAGCGTACGAAGGCGTCAAGTCGCGGCCGACGATGCGCGAGAGTGCGACGAGCAATTCATTGAGCGTCGTGCGCGCACCGCAGCCCACATTAAACGCGCGCCCGCTCACGCCTGGCGTCGTGGCGGCACGGATGTTGGCGTCAACGACATTGGCAATGAACACAAAGTCGCGCGACTGCTCTCCGTCGCCGAATACCGTGATCGGCTTTCCAGAGAGGGCGCGGTCGACGAAAATGCTGATCACCCCCGAGTAGGGCGACTTGGGATCTTGCCGCGGACCAAACACGTTGAAGTACCGAAGCGAAACGGTCTCAACGCCGTAGAGTTGCGACCACGCGTGCAAGTAGTACTCGCCCGTGATCTTCTCCACGCCGTAAGGCGAAACGGGAAGCGGCGCCATCGTCTCCCTCTTCGGAAGCTCCGGATCCTCACCGTAGACGGCCGCCGAGCACGCGAAGACCACGCGACGCGTTTTTTCGGCGCGCGCCGCGTGCAGCACGTTGAGCGTGCCTTGAATGTTTACGTCGTGCGTCTCTTGGGGGTGCTCGACCGAGAACGGCACACTCACGACCGCGGCTTCATGAAAAATGACGTCGCAGCCCTTGGCAACCTCGCGCACGAGACTCGCATCGCGCACGTCGCCCACGATCAGCTCGGCGCCAGGGCACGGCACAAGGTTCTCGCGCTTGCCAGTTGACAAATTGTCAAGCACCTTGACTTCGTGCCCCTCGCGCAGAAGGCGCTCCGCGATGTGCGACCCAATGAACCCTGCCCCGCCTGTGATCAGTGCACGCATGGTTGAGCAGGGTATCGCGTAAACCAGCTACGATTCGGCGGAAAACACGAGCGGATAGGTCACGGTCACGGTGCCTCCTTCGGGTGCAGCGAAGCTCAAGCTTCCGAAGCTGCGCACGACGCAAGAGATCACGGAGGCGTCTCCGATGTCTGAACCGCCGTCTGCCGTCAGGCCCACGGCGCCTGTTCTGTCGATGATGAACCGTGTGGTCACCCGACCGCGCAGCAACGGGTTTGTGCGAAGGCCTGATTCGTAACAGGCGCGAAACCTTCCAAAGTTCTGACGCACAGTGCGCTGAATCACCTCCGCAGGCAGGTGACCGCCGTTGGCGCGAACGTCAGCTTCGCGAGGCCATTTCGCCTTCGGCACGTGGCCGCCCGCAATGTAGCCTCGACCTCCGATGTCGCCGCCCGGCCCGCCTGGACCGTTGCCGTCTTTGCCACGGTTATTGCCGAGCCCGCCGAAATCGCGAAGGCCAATTCCCTCCCCTTTGCCACCGCCACCCTCGGCGTTTCCGTCGAGCCCGAGACCACCGTTGCCATTCGCGTCGTCAATTGTCTTACCGAACATGTTGCCGAGCGCGTTGCGTTCGTCACGCCCCTCAGCATCGGGCTTCGCCCACTCGGCTGCGGGCCCTCCGGTGGGTGCGTAGGCCGCGAGCATACCGATGAGACCAAAGTTGGCTGCCTCGCGGAGCTCTTGCGCGCGCAGTTGTGGATTGGGATTGTCGTGGCGTCCTTGCACCGCGTAACGGGTGTCGCGCGACGGTGCCGAGACCGTCCCCAGCTTTCCTGATGGACCTTTGGCTGCGAGGCCGTCCGTTCCGCTCGCAGTCTCACCTCCACTTTGCTCGATGGCGGTGTCCCTTTCGCGCTCGAGCTCTGCGTTCGCCGTGAGCATGCGTTGCATGCGGAGCACCTGGTCGCGGTCGATCGCTTCGCTGTCTGCATCACCCATACTCCCAGAAAACGCTGACGCGCTGACGACGCCAAGGTGAAGCGCAAGCGACCCAAGCACGGTCACGCCAAAGACGCCAAGGGCAGCAGTCGCAATCGGAGCGAGCAATCCGTCGTCGTTGCTTGTTCCCTCGATGAGTACTTCGAATCCCGATGCGAGCGGGAGCGTGCGCGTCTGCCCGATCGCGAGCGGGAGCATCTCTCCTGACTCGGAGAGCGCGTGCATCGCACCACCCACAACGCGAACCAGCTGAACGTCTGGCCCCACTTCGTCAACTAAGTTACCTGCCATATTGTGGAGCGAAAAGTTCTCGCTCACGTCCCGCAGCGCGAGCGTCGCCGAACCCCATACGAGGCGAAGGAGGGCATTCGCAGCAGGCGAAGAGCACACAGAGGACGAGCGGGTAGACGACGGCGCGGCGAACACCGCTGCATGGGCAAGCGACATGGCTATCTCCTCGAAGGCGTTCACCTTCGCGCATGGGGTTGTGCAAGAAGAGACAGCCCGTGCTCGCCGAAGTTTCCGAGACCGCGAGGATTTCTTCAGACGCCGAAGGCGCTGCCTAGCCAAGACGTAATCACCTCAAGCAACTCGTCCTGCGTTCCGCGCGGCGTAAACGTGTGATCCGCGCGGTCGACCGTCGTTAGGCCGACGACTCCGTCGGCGACTAGCAACTGAGTGCGACCGCTCAGCACTTCGTCCAAATAGCTCAATCCTGGATCTGTTTTGCTAAAAATGAAACGGACGTTGGTGCGGTTCGCGGCGAGCTTACGGAGATTGCGCTCGATCTCACTCGCGGGAATGGCGCCGAGCTGGGTGAGCCATTGCTGAGCTCGCGTTCGCGCTCTGAGCCAACGCTGATGTGCGACAATACGAAGTGAGTGCGCGACATTCACTTGCCCGTGCACAAGACGCTTCCACGAACTCAAGTTGTACATGCTGTGACGAACGTTGGCGGCTTCCTTGTACACGGAGCGGTGGCTCGCCACATCGAGCGAGTCTCCTTCCGTAAACGCAAATGTCTGCGGATTGATCAGAATGAGACCGTCCACCTGGCTCTGCAATGCGGCGTGATAGGCCGCGTAGGCACCCGCGCATAAGCCGATCACAACGATCGCGCGCTCGCGCCGCAATTCAGCCAACGTCGTTACAAGCGATTGCAGCGAGCGAGTCGAATAGAGGAGAGGCGCGACAAGCCCTTGTCCCACGGCGCTATCGCCAAGGCCCTCGAGATCGACGCGCAGTGAGCTTGTTCCGAGCAGCGCGAGGCGCCGCGCGAGAATCACGTGCGAGCGGTTAACGCCGATGTGATGCACAGCACCCGCGTTCAACATCACAACCAGGGGAGTGCCCGACCTTGCGCCCTGGCTCGGATTCGTACGCACCGCGACCAGATCGGGACCCACACGCGTGACGATCTCCTCAACCCTTGTTCCATCAACGTTGAGCATCGCCGAAGCGGCCTTCGCCAGGGGCAGCGCAACGTCACGCGATAAGGGCGGCGCATCGCTCGCATCCGCCCCACAAAACTCGATGATCGTGCTGCGGAGCCCAGCCGACAATTCGCTCTTGTGCGGATCCACCATCAGACATTGGTAACCAGTAACGTTACGAACATCAGGCGCCAACCCGTAGCGTGCGAGCTGCGCGGTCGTGCGTGGATCTTCACTGGCGAGGTCATCGCGAGGGATGACCAGCGTGCGAACACCAGGGTTCGTCCACGAGCGCTGACCGAGCTGTCGCAAACCGTCGAGAGCATCTCGGGATATCCAGTAGCCAGCAACCTGCGCGCCCTCTTCGGTCCACTCAAGTTCGGCCGGATCACTGCTGAGCCTTGCAAACGCTTGAAGCTCTCGCACGAACGTGGGTCCTGAAATCGGGGCAAGCATCACGAGGGCGGTGACGTTCGGCATGTCAGGCAGCGCCTCGAGCGCAAGCGCACAACCGACGCGCAATGCGACGATGACGACGCGCGAAGCGCCCGTTTTCTCACGAAGTACGCGCTCGGCTTCGCGAAGTGAGGCGAGCCAGGCGGACACGCGGTCGGCGTCACGTTCACCACCCGCGGAGTCGCCGACGCCATCGTAGTCAAAGCGCATCGCCGGGACTCCCGCGACCGCAAGACCCTCGGCGAGAACGCGCATCGACCGATGGGTGCACACCATTTCATAACCAATCGGCGCACAAATGAGCGCCGCTGTGTCACTCCCTGCCTTGGCGTGATGAAGCCACCCGAAGCAGACCCGCTCCGGTGCCGTTCCCGGTGCAAAGTACAGGGGCTCAACAGCGATCACTACGCGTTCTCTCGAATGCTAACCGTCGCATCCATGTTAAGCGCCTTGACTAAACTGAGCGGTGAGAACCTCGCGCCGCTCTTCTCGGGACGCAGTTTTACTCGCACCACAGCGCCGGGCGCGATGTCGATGAAATCATCGTCCGGCAAAAAACCCCGCGCCGAAAAGCTCACGCATTGCGCGAAAACGCGCGACTCAAGACGCACATCATAGCTGCCATCCGGACAACTCGCGGCGTGAGCTACAAGGCCCAGGTCACGCTCGCTCGGTCGTCGCATCCCCAGTGGGAGGTGGCAGGCCGTGATGCCGAGCCGCGCAAGCGTCCCAACACAGAGATCGTGCCCAGGCGCGCCAAAGCGGAAGCTGTAGCTTGAGTCGACAAACCGGCCAAGCGCGTCTTCGATGCCTATCACCATCGCTGACCGCGGCTCCACCGCGACGGGCACTACGGCATCGGCCACCCGATCGCGGCCGTCGCGATAGAGGACGATCGACAGGTCATCGGAAAACGGCGCATCGGTGTCGTTCCATACGACCACCCTCACGCCGCTATGGCGGTCGTCGATAAAATCAATCGCAATCGGTTGCCAAGCCCGTTTGAGCCCGTAAAACGCTGACTTCGGTCGGCCTTGGGCATCAATGATGCCCCAACCCGCGCCGTCGACCAGGTCGCGCAACGTCCACACAAGCGAGCCCCTGCACGTCGCGCGTGGATCGCGAAATGCCGCCGCTGTGCGCGCCATCACGTGGGCGATCGCGCCCCTCGAGAGCTCGAGGTAGCGATCCATGCTCGAGAACCGAACCTCACGCGCGCGGTCGCCGAAGAGCGCTTCGATGTAGTGCTCGCGAATATCTTCAAAGTCCCAACCGACGCCGAGGTCGCGCGGCACCGTGCTCTTCCACTTGGGATGCACCGCGGGCATCTCACCGCTTCCGAGCACGCGCTCAATGGTTACATCATGAGGCACATTTGAGAAGGCGAGGCACTCTGCCGCGAAGCGCACACCTGCGTGCCGAACGTCATCGAGCGGCCCGCGATACGCGCCCACGCCCCAATAGTGCGTCACACCAGAATCGACCGAGAACGGCGTACTGCCCCCCGTCGGCGTCGACGTCACATAGGGCACGTCGGGCAACACCTCGCGCGCCACCCTCGGGAGCAGCTCTCCGATAAGCGGCTGTACCCACTCGGAAGCAGGCAAGCCCATCATCGACGCCTGTTGCTCAATCTCGCTGCCACCGCACAGAACGGCGAGGCTCGGTCTTCCGACGAGGCGCAGTGCCCGTTGCTCCGCTTCTCGCGTCACGCTCGCGGCGAACTTCGCATCACTCGTCGGGTAGTCCATGTTGGCGAACGCAAAGTCGTGCCACAGCATGATGCCGCGCGCGTCGAGTGCATCGAAGAACGCGTCCGTTTCGTAAGGCATGGTCCCTGTCGTTCGGAGCATGTTCGCGCCGAGGCTCACAACTTGGTCGATCGCACGGGCGAGCGCTTCGGGTGAGGCCTGTAACGACAAGGCATCAAGCGGTGTCCAAACGGCGCCCCTACAGAAGATGGGAGTGCCGTTAATGCTCAGCGCAAACGCCCCGCCGGCGCGATCGAGCGAGACCGTGCGAAAGCCGATCGCGCCGTGCTCGAGGCGCACTCGGCCTCCGTCAACCCACTTGACTTCAATCGCAACGGGGTAGAGCGCGGGCTTTCCGTGGGTGTGAGGCCACCACACGTCAATGTTGCCGACGTCGACTTCGTCATCCACCGTAAGTGTGTTGTTCTCGCTTCGAAATCGGAGACTGCACTCACGTTCGCCGAGCAGAAGCGAAACGCTGGCCGCGTCAACTTGCGAGTGGAGCAACGCGCCGAGCGCAACGCGCACGCTCCCTCGCTGCCCCGCAAGCGATGGGTGAACCGTCAAGTGACTTACCTGAAGCGCTCCGGTCTCACTCGCGACTACTGGCCTGTACGGACCAAGCGCCGGCGCGGGCGGCGTCCACCCTGGCATACGCCCGAGAAGGCTTGCGCGAAAGAAGCGCAGATTTTGATGCCCCACGAGGCGCGCCTTGTACCGAGGCCGTGGACGTCGCTCGTTCAAGAGCGGCGTGAGACCTCGAAAGCGAACCGCGACCTCGTTTGCGCCGGCCGACACAAACGGAACAACATTTGTTACAAACTGATTCTCCGAAAACAGCCGAGGTTCGCCGTTGATAAACACATTGGCCACTGGCGCGAGGCCTTCGAATCGCAACTGACACAGCGTTCCCACGGGCGACTCAACCCGCGCGCGATACCAAGCCTCGCCCGCGTCAAGGTCGCCCATGTCGTCAAGCTTCTTTCCTTCGCCAAGAAGCGCGCTCGCGAGCGTTCCCGGTACAGGCGCGCGTCCCCAACCCTCGTCGGGCAACGCCGAAGGCCGGTCATGCTCACCCGCGCGCGTGAGCAAATAGGACCAATCGGAGAATGCGAGGACACGTTCTTCGCTGTTGGAAAGCAAGCGAAAGGCGCCGCCGTCGGTCACCGGGCCACTCCCTTCGCGAGTCCCTTCGCGAGTCCGTCATCCATGGCCGAAAAAGCGCGCGTGAGGTGCTCAGCGATCTCGACGGTGGCACCATCGGCATCGAACAGCTTTGTCGAAGCGGCGGCGCGCGCGAGCTTGAACTGCAACGTTTTTGCCAGATTGGCCACCGATACAAATAGTTCTGTTGCGGCTACAAATTGAGGCTCGGCCACCCCATCGAGCCAGCGGAGGTGCGCCCCAAGCAGCTCGCACGCGGCTCCGAGTTGACGAACGGCGGCGAACGCATAGGCGTGAAACGAGTCGCCCCCTTGCGCCCGCATCCACGCGACGTGTTCAGGTAGTGCCTTGGCGAACCGCGCCATCGCGCTGCCATGCTTTTCGTCCCGCATGCGCCTTCGATCGTTGTGGTGCACGAGAAGCTCAAGCGCCATTTTGCGGAGGGTCCGATCGTCTCTTCGGATGAGACCCTCGAGCTTGGCGATCTCAACGTAAGGAGCAAGCCCCATCGAACCGGCCTGCCTCGAAAAGATGCCCTCGTAATCTTCACCCTCGAGCGAAAAATAACCGGCATTGTGAAAATATTCGATGCGTTTGGTCGCGCGATCCATCGCGCGCACGCCCACCGATGTCTTCGTGTGCTGAGCACGGTAACTCGTGCCTCGCGTATCGGGCAGGAAGAACGCGTCGGCATCCACGATCGGGAGCTGCCCACGCGCGACTTGAACCGCAACTTGCTCTTCGAGCGACCACCACACGTTGAGCTCGCCGATCGAGATCCCGTAGAGCCGATCGAGATCACCCGCTGGCATCTTGAAGAACGAAAACTGATCACCCTCCCAGTCGATCGCCACGGTAAAGCCGAGCGCCGCAAGCGAATTGAGGCGAAGCGCGTGAAGCACCTCGATCCACAGGTCGACGTAACAATTGGTCTCAGGCCAAGCCGCACCTGCGCCGTGCAACGCGTGAGGTTCGTACGGCCGCGGAATCTCAGGCCACGTGAACATGCATCAACCCCTGCTAAACAAAAATCCGTTCTCGAACGCCAGCTGGCCACTTGTCGGGATCTAAGCCGTGGAACTTGAAGAGCGCGAGCGTGACGCGCTCCATGCCGAACCCCACGCAAGCCGTGTGCGCAACTTCGCCATCACTCTGGTTGATTCCGAACGTCTTGCCGAAGTGCTCTTGGTGATAATTGAAGCTCATGATCGCGGTCGGCTCCTCCACCGTCGCGATGGGAACCACGAGCTCGAACTTCAAGTGCTGCGCGCGTTGATTCAGCGCGAGCATCTTGCCTCCACGACCAAAGAACGGATCGTTCGCGATCGCGGATTCTGCAGGGAGGCCGAGGTCTTGAAGCCAGTGACCCGCGCGCTCAATCCATTGATCGCGCCACTCTTCGCACTCTGCGGGTGAGCCGATGCGGATGAACTCGCGCATGCGGAACATCTGCATGCGCGCGGGATCGATCGAAGGCTCGTGGCGGAAGCAATAAGAGAACACGTCGATCAGGCGTCCGCCCTTGGCAAGAGGCTCTCGTGCGACGGTGGGATATACCGGGTAGCAAGCCGCCGGCGTCAGCACCGTATCGGTCATCGCCAGCATGTCCGCCCAAGGCTCTCCGTTTTGAACGCGCTCGAGGAGCGCTGCGTGTTCGGCTGGCGGACGGTTGAAGCTGAAAACAGGACCGGCAAGGTGCGGAAACGATTTGAGGTAGCCGCTCTTTTCGAAGTTCTCGCGCGTGACGAGCGGAGGAAAGCGCATCACTTGCGCCTTGTCGTTTTCGGCGAGCCTCGAAATGTAACTATCAAAGCCCAATAAAGCGTCTTCAAAAACACCGCTACGGCCGTACACGCCGTCAACGCCGGTCGGAATCAGCAGCCCCTTCGCGACCAACTCTTGCAAGAATGTGCTCATCGCTCCCGATCTCCCTAAGAATCGTCTTTGTAGACCTGCAGCAGCTGCGCATTGGTCATGTGCAGACGATCGTTGTTGATCATCAGCTGCGCGGAGAATGAGTCACGCAGCAGCCGGCCGAGCGAGAACGGCGACGTGTTCTTGTAACCCATGATGCCGCAGATCGGCATCGCGGCAGTTACAATTTCGGCGACCGACGTCGAGGCGACGAGCTTCAAGTTATTGAGGCGAAGCGCGTAGCCGATTGACAATAAATGATCTTTATCAATTTTATTGACCATCGCGCCGTTGTACTCTTCGGCCATCGCATAAACGAGCGTGCGAAATGACTGCAGCCGTGCCTGCAACTCTGACAAGCGCAAACCGCTTGCCGGTGGTCCGTTCGGGTTCTTTCGCGCCTCGGCTCTCACGAACGCGCGCGCCCGCGATACAGCCTCGGTTGCGATACCCAGCCACACGCCACCCCAGAGCAAGTGAGAGAGCGGCACCATGGACAGCGGCGCGATATCGCCGAAGCCTTCGCGCAAAACTTGGTCAGCCCTGCCTTTGCCCCTCACAAGGAAAGGCGGACTGCACGTTCCGCGCATACCCAAGGTGTCCCATTCAGACTTTTGTTCCAGCGTGTAGTCACCGGGCTTCAGCCAAACGAGCGACTGGTCCGCCGGTGCTGAATCGGGATGACGGCGAGCCGTAAGCAGCAAGCCGTCGGCCTGTGCTCCGTAGGAGATGGTCGTCGCATCCTTGACGATTGAAAACGTGTCGCCGGTCGTCTCGACGGCACACACGCTTCGACGAAGGTCTCCACCCACGCCAACCTCGGAGGTCACCGAAGCGACGAGCCACTTCTTGTCGCAAATCTCGCGGACGTAGCCCTGCGTCGCGTCGCTGCCCGCGGCATGCGCCGCCATCGAGAGAAGCTTGATGTGGTGCATCGCGAACACCATGCCAGTCGCCGAGCAGCCCTGCGCGAGCCCTTGGCACATGGACACCACGTCGGGAACCGTCGCCCCAAGACCACCGAGCTCGCGCGGTACAGATGCAGCCAAAAGCCCCTCTGCACGAACCGCCTCTATGGCTTCTTTTGGGAAACGCGCTTGACGATCGACATCGTCAGCGTGCAAACGCGCGATCTCGCGCCCGATCGCCCGTGCCTTTTCAACAGGTGTGCCTTCGACGGATGCGCTCATCAGCGGCCCCCTGTCAGTTCTGAGAGAGCCGCGTGGATGTTGCGAATGCTCTCGAAGACGCTGCGCTTAAGCATGCGATCGGGGAACTCGACATCGAATGCACCCTCGAGTGCAAGCATCACGTTGACACTCGCGTGCGAGGTCATGCCGGCCTGATAGAGATCGGCATCTTCGGCGAGCGAAGTCGCGTCAGTGCCCAGCTTTCCGTGCTGTTGTAAAATGGTGCGTATTTGGTTCTGCATGGTCACCCGCAGGGATTTTTGATCTCGCCGAGGATACGACACCTTTCCGCCTTGGCTGAGAGGAAAGGTTACGCTTGCGTAACGGTCGCCAAGACAACCGCCCCAGCGGTGTGGCGCACGTGCGTCAGGCTTATTGAACACACACTAAAGTGGGTGGCCTCTGCTCGCACGCGCACTTCTCCGTGCAATCGAACGGTGCAACTTCCCGAAGCGCCGCGCACGATTTCGATGTCGCGAAAGCTACGCGGGCTCTCCGCGGGCCACTGCAGCGCCTTGAACACGGCCTCCTTGGCGGCAAACCGCGCCGCGAGTCGTTCAACGCGCTGCGACGGTGAGGCTTCCGCGTACGCGATCTCGGCGGGCAAATAGATCCGGTCGAGGTACGATTGACCGAAGGCATCGAGCGCCTCGCGCACTTCGTCGCACTCGACGAGGTCGAACCCCACCACGGGCACCTGGGTCAAGGCATTCATCGTAGCCGCTGACGCGCCTTGAGGAGGGCATCGCTCACCATGAAGTCGACCTGCACCGGATCGGCCCATCGTCGCTGTTGGTGAACACTCAGTTGGTGAAGTGGGTCGAAGTAGAGAAAGAAGCGTCCCGGCTTGACCGAAGGGGCTTGGTAGACACTCACACCGGTGTCGCGATCGTAGTATTCGTAACTGTGCGCGTCGCGTTTTCCGCCGCCGCCTGGCGCGTCGACGACGAACACCGGCGTATTGAAGCCTGCGGTCGTGCCCCGCACATGCTTCTCGATGAAGAGCGCTGTTTCAACCGAGGTGCGCAGGTCCTCGACGCCCTTCACAAGGTCGTGAACGTAAACGTAATAAGGGTGCACATTCACATGGCCAAGCCGCTTGACCAACAGCGTCATGAGGTCGGGGGTGTCGTTCACACCACGCTGCAGCACCGTCTGGTTGCGAACAACGATTCCTCGTTCGGTGAGGCGGTCCATTGCGAGCTTGGTGATCCCGGTGATCTCGACGGCGTGATTGAAGTGCGTGTGGAGCACGACCTCTTTGTGGAGCTTGCGCCCCTTGTCAACGACGCGTGTGAGCGCATCGGTCCAGGCCGTGTCAGTCAGGATTTTTTGCGGCATGACGGCCGGCCCCTTGGTCGCGAACCGCATGCGTCTCACGTTGGGTATTGCGAGCAGCCGCTCCCCAATTTCTTCAAGTTGCGACGCGCGCAGCTGATAGGCGTCTCCCCCACTGATCACAATGTCCTCAAGTTCGGGACGCGACGCGATGTAATCGAATGCGCGTTCCCACCGCTCTTCGCTCGCGCGCAGGTGCACCTTTTCGACCTCTTCGGTGTCGAGGCCAATCGCATAACTGCGCGTGCAAAATCGGCAATAAACCGGACATTGATCGAGTGGAAGGAACAGCGCCTTGTCGGGGTACCGATGGGTGAGCCCTGGCGTTGGGGCGTCCTCCATCTCGTGGAGTGAATCGAGATCGAGTTTCGGATGATCAGGCAGCAGGAGCGAGCCTACAGGCAGAAATTGTAACCGAAGAGGATCCGAATAGGGGTCGTCCCAATCGATGAGGCCCAAGATGTAGGGACTCACACGCAAGCTCATCGGCGCGTGCTTGATGCCAAGTTCGACGTCTTCGAAAAAGGCCGGGCTCACGCGATCGCCGAGCACCTCGCGAAGCTTAGCCACCTTCGTGACCGAGTGTTTCGCTTGCCATAGGTGATCGAGAAATGTCTCTCGGGACACTTCGGCAAAGGCGGGAACGCTTCGCCAAAACTCGTCGTCACGAAGCTCACGGAATGCAAAAGCACTCGCGTCAACAGGCGGCCTGTGCACCTTCACTTCGGGGACCACCGGCAGCGTCTTCATCTGCGCACCTCTTCCGCTATTGTGCGGCCGAGGGGTGGAGAGTTACGTTAAAAAAGATGCTGCGTTCACATTTTGCTTTACTCGGATCGCTCACCATCGCCGCATTCGTCGCATGTGAAGACAAGAAACCTGACATTGCGCCGGTGCCGCCTCCAACGCCCCCGGCGGTAACCGCAACCGCCGCAACCACCGCATCGGTCGCCGTCGTCGCAAGCATCGTGCCGCCCTCGAGCGCGAGTGCTGCGACAAGCGCCGTACCGCTTGCCTCCGCCAGCATCAAACCACCGGCGATTGCGGCTGCTTCGGCATCGAGTTCACCGACGGCACCGACCTGCGGCGACAAGCCGCTCCCTCCCTGCCCGCTGTACTCCTGGATGAAAGCCAACACTTCACCGGCCATGGCGTCACAAGACTTCGCCGCGCTCGCCACAGCACTCGACAGAATCGTGGCATTCGCCCCCCCCGGCTATGGCAACTGGGGATCGATTGCGCTCGATGGCGCGAAGGCCGCGCGCGACAACAAGCTCGACGGCGTCAAAGGCGCATGCCGCGGCTGCCACGATCAGTACAAGGCGCGTTATAAGAAAGAGCTGCGCGGCCGAAAAATCTGATGGCCGTACGTCCGATTCCACGCCCGCGCGTTCCACGCGTCGGAAGGCCGCACGGACGCTTCACGCAACACAGGCGACTCGACAGACTCAAAGAGACGCTTGAAGGCAATCCTGCGGGCCTTTCGCTCGACGACCTATCGCTCTTGCTTCGTGTCACGCATCGATCGGTGCGACGCTATTTGAACGAGCTCTCGCTTATCGTCGAGCTCGAATCGATCGCCACCGCTCCGGGGGGCGCAAACCTGTGGCGCATCAAGCCCAGCGAACGCGGGCGCGCCGTTCTCTTGCGACGCACGCAAGCCTACGGCCTCTTGCTCGGGCGACGCATGCTCGAGGGTCTTAAGGGGTCGGCTTTCGTTGAGGAGCTCGACCTTGCGCAGACTCAAATCTTGCTCGTCGCACAACGCCCCGTGCGTGCGCCTTCGCGCAATGAATCGACGACCGATGCGCGCCTCGAAGAGCGCTTCTTTTATGCACCTGCCGAGCTGCGAAACTACACGACGCGCGTAGAAGATTTCGACGCGCTCCTGCATGCGACTTCGGAGTTAAGACCGATTCGATACGTGCTCGCGGAGCGGCGCGCCACCCACACCCGGGCCCAGCCGTTCTTGCCGTTCGCGGTCATCGTGCATCGTGGCACGGTGTACGTCATCGGCGAAAACCCCGCGTCCACCGAGCGCTCGGTGCTGATGCTCGATCGCATGGGTCACGTCGAAATCGAGACAACCGAGCGGTTCGAAGTGCCGCCTGACTTCGATGCTTCGATGTACCTGCACGGCGAGTTCGGCGTGATTGCGCCCACAGAAAAACCCATCGACGTGCTGATCGAATTCGATGCAAGCGCGGCTACATTTTTGCGAAACCGACGCGTTCATCCGACCCAGAAGGTCGCGATCGCGAGCGACGGACGGATGCGGCTGTCGCTTCGTCTGCCAAACCTCGATTGTATCCGGCCGTGGTTACTTTCATTTGGGCCGCGCGCAAAGGTGGTCGGACCTGTTGAGCTCGCAGTTCAAATGGCCGAACAACTGAAGCAAGCGATCGCCCTGTACACGGATGAGTGACTCATTCAGTGCGAGTCGAACCCCCTCGAGTCGATGCAGGTCACTGCAGGTCACTCGTCGACGCAAGCATCGCAACGGCCCTTCACCTGAACCTCGAGCACCACCGATCCACGGGCGGTGCCGCTCAGCGATACGGCGTCGTCAGGTAAGCAACTTACCTTCTTACATGCGACGCAAACAAAGTGAGCGTGCGCAGCGCTGTCGTGGCCCGCGCTCCCGTCTGCACGTTCAAAGCGCCAGGTGTGATCGCCAATGTCCGTTCGCGCGAGGAGGCCCGCGTCGGTGAGCGCGACAAGATTGCGCCAAACGGTCACGCGATCGAGACCTCGGTCGTCCAAACGGGTCGCCACTTCGGCGTGACTCATCGGACCGGCTGCTTGAAAGAGCTCAGCCAGGACCATCATGCGCGGTTGCGTGACCCGCAGACCACCCTCGCGCAGCGCGTTTCTTAGACCGAGCAACTCAGCCGCAGAGAGCCGCGCAACTTCACTCAAACCCGCAACGGGCTTGGCAGCCGACTCGCTCACGTGCTTTTTCGACGCCATCCCCATACGTGTACTACGCGCGAGTGCTCGACGCACAGGCAGGCGTGCCAAAAACACCCAAATTGTACGCGGCCCGTGGTAAGGCCCTGCTGCTCGATGGCGCGTATTGAACGACTCTCGCCAACCCTTGCCAATCAGATCGCCGCCGGCGAAGTCGTCGAACGGCCTGCGAGTGTGGTCAAAGAACTTGTCGAAAACGCTCTGGACGCCGGAGCGACGAAGGTTCGGGTCGAGGTCTCCCACGGCGGCCTTTCTCGCATCGCGGTAGTCGACGACGGCATCGGTATGGACGAGGCCGACGCCCGTCTGTGCTTTGAGCGTCACGCCACGAGCAAACTCTCGCAGTTCGAAGATCTACAGAGCCTCTCCACCTATGGGTTTCGCGGCGAAGCGTTGCCCAGCATCGCATCGGTTGCAAAGGTCAAGCTGCTTACCCGTCTGCGCGGAGCGAGCGAGGGCGTCGAGGTGACGATCCACGGCGGCGCGGATCCGATCGTCGTGCCTGCAGGTGCCGCCGAGGGCACGGCGGTAACTATAGACGATCTATTTTTCAACGTTCCGGCTCGACGCAAATTTGCCAAGTCGCAAGGCGCAGAATCTGCCCAAGTCGGCGAGGTCGTTCTCCTTGCGGCACTCAGCCGGCCCGATGTTTCGTTCACACTTGTGCGTGATCAACGCCTTGCACGCGAATATTTGAGAAGCGCAGATCGCAAAGAACGCGTAGCCCACGTCTTCGACGAGCCGCTCGAGCTAAACGTGGGCGCGCGTGGCAGCCTTCGCTTCGAAGCGTATCTGTCCGCACCCGAACGCGCCCGCAGCGGGGCGAACGCCCTCTACTTTTTCGTAAACGGAAGGCCAGTGCGCGACCGCACGCTCGCCCGCGCAGTTGCACAAGCGTACGGATCGGTGCTGGAGCCAGGGCGCTATCCGCTCGGCGTGGTGTATCTCGAGTTACCACCCGAACTTGTGGACGTGAACGTTCACCCCCAGAAGGCTGAGGTGCGCTTTGCCGAGGGGCGTGCCGTCGCCGACGGACTCTGTCGAGAGCTAAATCGATCGCTGGGGCAAGTATTTTCGCTTCCAGCCTTTAATGTAACGTCTACAGATCGATTTCAACCGTCGTTTCAACCGACGACGTCGTACGCGACACAGGGTGATGTGCCCGCAGTGAGCGCGCAAGTGGTGTCACTTGCTGAACCCGCGCAACTTCACTTCGCGAACGAACGAAGGGGGCCGGAGCTGGAATCCCTCACACCAGCCCTCCCCCACCGGACGGGAGAAGGACCCGCACCCATCGTGAAGGAGCGCGTTGGCTTCTATGCCAACTTGCGTTTCGTCGGCCAAGTGCGCGCGATGTTTCTGATCTGTGAAGGGGAAGATGGCCTCTACATTCTGGACCAGCACGCCGCCGCTGAGCGCGTCACGTTTCATCGACTCAAGACGGCGTATCGCGCGCGGGCCGTCGCAACGCAACAGCTGCTGATCCCCACGATCGTTCAGGTCACCGCACACGAAGCCGCGCTCATCGATGATCAGCGCGAAGCGATCTTGCAAATGGGTCTCGACGTCACGCGCATGGGCGAAACAGGAGTCGCCGTGCGGGCGGTACCCAAGGTACTTGAGCGCGTGCCACCTGAGCGGCTCGTACGCGATCTGCTCGCGGAAGTGGGCTTCGATGCGAAGCGCCCGTTTTCCGACGCCGTCGACCTAGTGCTCGCGACGATGGCCTGTCACGGATCGATCCGCGCCGGGGATGTCGTCCATCCTGACGAGGTCAGCGCCCTTCTTTCGTCACTCGATCAGGTCGATTTTGCAGGCCATTGCCCGCACGGCAGACCCGTCGTCACCCGAATGACCTTCGATGAGCTTGAACGCAAAGTGGCTCGATAGCGCCTCGTGCGACGCTGCGCGAATGGGGCGCGAGAACCCTGACGTCCTGATCAGCGTCGTGGGCCCGACTGCGAGCGGCAAGACTGATCTGGCGCTCGCGATCGCTGAGCAGATGTCGGGCGAGATCATCAGCGTCGATAGCGTTCAAGTCTATCGCGAGTTCGATCGAGGCACGGGGAAGCCGAACCCTGAAGAGAGGGCGCTCGTGCCACATCACATCATCGACGTCTGCGATCCGCACGATGCGATCGATGCAGCCCAATTTGTAACGCTCGCAGATCGCGCCATTGCAGACGTTCGTGCGCGTGGACGAGTACCGATCGTCTGCGGCGGAACGTTCTTGTGGATGCGCGCATTGCTCTTGGGGCTCGCGCCGATCCCGCCCGGCGATGAGTCGATTCGCCGCGAGCTGCGCACGCTCGCAGATAGTCAAGGCGCTGAATCGTTGCACGCCATGCTGAGGCAGGTGGATGAGGCAAGCGCAGAGCGACTTCACCCAAACGATTTTGTGCGCGTGAGCCGAGCGCTCGAGGTATTTCGCATCAGCGGAAAGCCGCTTTCGGTATGGCATAGCGAGCACGCGTTCAGAGGTGTGCGACACCCGCATCGGATGATCGGAATCGACCAGCCGCGCGACGTGCTCGATGCGCGAATCCGGTCGCGGATCGACGGGTGGATGGCAGCAGGCTGGGTCGCCGATGTTCAAAACTTGATCGATCGCGGTTACTTATATGCGCGCGCGATGGGCTCAGTCGGTTTTGCCGAAATCGCCCGTGCCCTCGAAGAAGCAAAACAGGGATCCATCGCCCTCGACACGCAAGCGCTCACTCAACAGATCGTCAGCAAAACTCGGGTATTCGTGCGACGACAGCGCACGTGGCTGCGTGACGAAACGATCACTTGGTACCCTACGGTTTGAGCCCAAGCGCCGCATCGAGCACCTCGATGAAGCGCGTCCTTCGCAGTGAACCATGCACCTCAACCCTTGCCACAAACGCGCTGAGATTCGCTTCGATGTGGTGCACCTCGGCGCCTTCGAGCGCCGCGAGGTCACTCGCCGCGGGCGTCAGCAGGCGGCCCGATTCAGGGGGCGGGGTATGCCGCTCGGGCGTCATGGCATCGTAGAGGTCGGCAAGAGGCAAGGCGGACGAAGGGAAGTCGTCAACCAAGTTGATATCAAGCCCGTCAGCCTCATCGTCGACGAGAGCCAAATGGGCTACGGGCGCAACAGCAGGCTGGGCGCGCCGCTCGTCCGCACGCCGGAGCACGCGCTCGAGCAAGCCTTCGAGGATGAGCACTCGCGCGGCGCTCACGAAGCCCCCCGTCCTGATCCCGACAAGGCAACAATGGCTTTCCGCCAAGACTCGCCGGCGGCAAGTCGCTCAGTTAGGCGCAGCGCAACATCGGGTGCACACACAAGAAACCGGAGAACACCGTCGCTCGCGCCAAGAGCAGCACACCTCACGTCCCGCTGCGAAGCCGCCTTGAGCACTCCGGAAAAGAACGCGGCGAGAAACGAGCTTGGAAGCGTCGAGCCATCAGTGCGAACCACGAGCGCGTCGCCCCAACGCTCGAGGCTGACCTTGCCGTAACCGCGAAGCGCACACTCGCCCGCCAAGTGCTCGACGAAAAGGTCCGTTTCGAGCGCGATGCACGTTGTCAGGCGCTTGCCCAACGCGGCCCCTATCAGGCCTCCGAGCACCGCCGCTGACGCTTCGTCTGCCAATGCAAATTTGGCGAGCACCTCGACAGGCACAAGCCAGCCTGGCACTCCGCCTGGATCGCTTAGCGCCCCCTTGCCGAGGTCGATAGCGAGAGTGCCCTCTAGCCCGAATCGCGCTTCTTGCATTGCGATCGAAGATACAAGGACTGGGCAGAAGGGGCTAAACATTGAGCAATGGGTCGCTCGCTGCTGATGCTACTGGCCGCCGTTCACGCAACCGACGCCGCGTTCGCCGGCGCGTCTACGAGGCGGATTTGTTCAAGCGAAACACCCATTTGTATCGAAGGCGCTCATGTCGCACCTTCGCTTCTTATTGATGCGGAAAGCGTCTATCGGGCGCTCTTTCTGGCGATGGATCTGCCGCCCCCACCTCCAGACCTGGACGGCCGCGTCACAATACACGTGGGCGCGAAGACAGGCGCGGTTGTCGCGTTTCGTGATCCGCTAACGCCGATCGATCGGGCAATCGCACGCATCACGATAGCAGTCCCCTCAACCAATTCGTGCGACTCATGGTTACATATTGCTCATGCGCTCGCGCAAGCTTCACTTCTTGGAGCGGCACCTGCGACAGATGCCACGATGGCGACGGCACAGGCAGAGTGGCTTGCGCGAACGGCCGTCCCGTGCGCGACCGTCGATCGTCCGGTGACGTTTGCACCAGAAGCGCCCTTGGCCGGCACAGGGCCGACCCCTGAAGCGCCTCTGAATACAGTTCACTTCATTGACTTTCTCGATCGACGGCACGCGCGCGACGTCGCCACATGGCTCATAGGCGCGTGGGCCAACACTGTTGTTCGCAGCGAGCCAGGGACTGAATTGGTCAACGAGCCAGACTTTTTTGATGTGCTCGGAGCGAGTTACAAAACAACGTCGCGCGCAGGTTGGCACGATGTCTTGGGCGCATTTCTGAATGAGCAGACGGCACGCCCAATTGCGCATCAGTGGGAAATTCCTTGGCCGAAAGGGGCACGCCGGTTGCTCTCCACACGCCCGGTGTTTCCGACGGGCATGAGTTTCGTACGCATCGGCGCCGAAGGTGCAGCGCCTGGTCACCTTCGACTCTCAGCGGAGTGGGAGCCGCAGACCATCATGCGTTGGGTCGCGGTTGTGATCGGCGCAGATGGCCGCGCGCTTCGGTTCCTTCCGTTCACCGGCTTTGACAAAGGAGGGCGCGCGGAACGTTCAATCGAGAACCTCTCGGGTGCGCATCATGTCGAGGTGATCGGTGCCGCCGTGGAAGATCGCGACTTCAAGTTCGATCCCGACATCGGCCTCGGTGAACCGCACGCGTGGATGCTCACGGTCGCGGGGGAGTGAGGCTCCGCCGTCGCCGAAGAAGCAGCCCAAGTACCAGCAGAACCCACGGCGGCCCCTCCGGACCAGACCCCGGCGCGGTCGAACAGCCGCCGCGAGCGCCCGCCGTTTGCGTCGCCGCCCAATAGTCCACCGCAACGGGCAACACCTTAGGCTCGATGATATCCGCCCCGTCAAATGTCACATTTATGGTTGCATTTTTGCCACCGTGCCCCGCGTCGATCGATGTCTCGAAGCGATAGAGCCCGGGCCCCATGCGCACCAAGTTTGGGTGCGTCACTTGTCCGTCGATGGTCAAGGACGCGACGAGCCTGCTCAGATCGAAACCATCCGCTCGGCGATCGCTTTCGTTGCGAAGCAACAGCCATGCAATGAGCGGGGTCTCGCCGTCGGCGGCTACGTAGGATGCATTGGCGACCAACCAGCTCATGTGGCGAACGGGCAGCGAAGGCTCGGTGCGCTCCATCGCATCGAAGGCGGCGTCGACATCGAGCTCGCCAGGACCGGTTTGCTCGTCAGCTACGTTCCCCACCGTAATGCGCTGAGCACCAGCCTGGAGCAGCCGCACGACCTCGGGCTGGGTTAGCGTAGGCTTCTTCTGCAACAGCAACGCAACCGCGCCCGCGACCACCGGCGATGACATCGACGTACCCATCGATACCGCGTGTGTCGAATCGATCTGCAAGCACTGTGGCGAGGGACACCCCCCGTTAGTAAATATACTTGCCGCTGAACCAGGTTTTGCGTCGGCGCTCATTGCTGCAACCACTGCCGCCCCCGGCGCAGAAATTTCGGGCTTCGGAACGCCCGCGGCATTCGGCCCTGACGACGAGAACCAACACGACTCTCGCTCTTGCAGAGCTGAGTCAAGTTGCTTTCCTAGTTGATCGTAAACCGTCTGCGACGGCGCGACGTTCGTTCCATCGAACGAACTCCACGAGGGGCGCGACACCGTACAGCCGACCGCCAGAATCGACGGGTGCGACGCCGGCAGCCCAATCGTTCGTTGACGGACGCCCGCCGTGAAACCGGGGACGTTCCTCGCGCGATGAGCATCGCCAGTACCGACGACATAAAGGTCAGCTTCGCCCTCGCCCTCAAACACGATGCGGTACACACCCGTGGGTGTCGCTCCCTGCCAAACGACAACGGCGCCGGACGAGCCTTGCGGAATGGGACTGTCTTGCGCGCCGCTTCCGTAGAAAATCGCAGCGACACCACCTGTCAACTGTCTTGACCGATATTCACCCTCGCTCGCGGGCGCAATCCACGTCGTACCGTCGGGCCCTTCGAGGCCAATCCGCAAGGCCGCTCCCGTGCGCGTCGTGATCCACACTTGCACGCTCCCGGTGTGCGAGCCGAGCGTACCCACCTCGACTTTGGACGGGCCGCCAAACACGCGCAGCTGCTGATGCATCGGCGTTTCGACGACGCTTCCGCTATTGCCTGCCGCAGCGACGATCACACGTCCGGGGTGCGATGCACCCACGTAACTCGCGATGGCGGCCTCCCAAAGTGTGGAACCGTCGTGGGGCCCGAAATCAGTGCCGAGAGAGAGGTTCACGACGATCGGCCTGTTCATCGCGGTTGCGCGATCGAACATGAACTGAACGCCACGCACGAGATCGTCGGTTGTGATTCCCTGGGACGCGTCCGAAACGCGCACGACGATGAGGCCCGCGCCGGGCGCCATGCCAGGGTATTTCGTACCCACACCCGTTGCAATTGACGCGACGTGTGTGCCATGGCCCGCTTCGTCGCGCGGGAGCTCGCCTGTCCGCCCCGCCGAGGCGCGCGTGTCGATGTCGCTTGCCGCAAGCACACGCCCCCGAGCCACGGTGCCTTGTGCGTCGACGATGCCGAACTTCTTCTCGAGGTCCGGGTAGAGGCCCAGTGGCGTTAGCGACAGATCGAGCACCCACGCGACGCGCGTTTTGCCCAGCGCGTCTTTGAAGTCCGCGTGCGTGAGGTCGATGCCCGTGTCAGCGACGCCCACAAGAACGCCTGAACCATCAACGGTGTAATGGCTGCGCGCGGCGAAACCGCGCGTTTGTAACCCGATGCGATCGTTATAGAGGCGGACCGCGGTCGCAGGCTCAGCGCGCACCGACGGATGCTGCGCAAGCCATAGCGACAACTTTTCCGGACTCGCAGTGATACGGCCGAGCCCCGGCGCAACTGGCGTGACCCCAGCCGGGACACTTCCCTGGTAGGCGACCACCGCTGAGACGGTGCCCACCTCGGGGTGCCCCGACAGAAAGACCGACCTTGGGCCGAGCGTTGAAAAGTACGCCAGTCGACCAAAGGGCGCGGCCTCTGCCGATAGCGCGACCGATAATGAAACCGCACACGCTACAATTGAAACAAGCCGCATTAGGGCTAGTGTAGCCTGGCTTGGCCTGCCTCAGACGGGCGGAACGATGTGCTTCTTCGGTGCCCGGGGCTCTTGCTTTGAGGCAAAACGCGCAAAACGCGCCGACAGCTCGGCCCGAAGGCGCGTGCCGGGAATCACGGCGTCGACGATCATCTCGTTGGCAAGCTTCATCAGGTCGATGTCAGCGCGGTACTCATCGCGAAGCTTGGCGACATACGCCTCACGCTCCGGGCCGGCAGGCACTTCTTGTATTTTATTGTAGTAAACCGCGTTGACGGCCGCCTGCGGTCCCATGACCGCGATCGACGCGCTGGGAAGTGCGATCGATGCATCGGGCGAAAACGCAGGGCCACACATCGCGTAGAGCCCTGCCCCATAAGCCTTGCGCACGACGACCGAAATCTTTGGCACCGTCGCTTCGCTGACCGCGGCGATCATCTTTGCGCCCGCGCGAATGATGCCCTGTCGCTCGACCTTCGTGCCGATCATGAAACCTGGCACGTCGGCAAGATAAAGAAGCGGAACATTGAACGCGTCGCACAGCCAAATGAACCGCGCAGCCTTGTCAGCCGAGTCGACGAAGAGCACACCGCCGAGCCACTTGGGCTGATTGGCGACGATGCCCACCACCCGTCCATCGATGCGCGCAAAGCCGGTGAGGATCTCTTTTGCGAAGTTCTTCTTGATCTCGAGCCATGAGCCCTCGTCGATCAGCTCACTGATGACCGCCATCATGTCGAATGACTTGTTCTCGTCGACAGGGATGATCTGCTCGATCGTCTTGCCACTCGTCTTTGGCGGTCTCGCCGCGTTGCTCGGTGGCTTCTGCAGGTAGTTGGTAGGCAAGTAGCTGAGGTAGCTCCTGCAGAAATCGATCGCCTCCTGCTCCGTTTTGCAGAGCACGTCACCGCAACCCGACACCGAGCAGTGCATCTTCGCGCCACCCATTTCTTCGAGGGTGACCTTCTCGCCAATGACCATCTCGGCCATGCGAGGTGACCCGAGGTACATGCTCGCATTGCCGTCGACCATCACGACAACGTCGCAGAACGCCGGGATATACGCGCCGCCAGCTGCGCTCGGACCAAATAGTAAACAAACTTGCGGAACACGTCCGCTCATCTGCACCTGGTTATAGAAAATGCGGCCCGCGCCACGGCGGCCCGGAAACATCTGCAACTGATCGGTGATGCGAGCCCCTGCCGAATCGACGAGGTAAAGCATCGGAACTTCGAGCGACACGGCTGTCTCTTGAACGCGCAAGATCTTCTCGACCGTGCGCCAGCCCCATGAGCCGGCCTTGATCGTCGAGTCGTTGGCCATGATGGCCACCGGGCGGCCACCAATCGTCGCAGTCCCAGTCACGACGCCATCGGCCGGGAGATCGGACTCGGTCACGTTTGCAAGCGCCGCATCTTCGACGAACGACCCAGCGTCGACCAAGAGCGCAATGCGTTCACGCGCGAAGAGCTTGCCCGTATCAGCGTTCTTCTGGTGGTACTTCGGAGCCCCGCCTTTTGCGACGCGCGAAAGCGTATCGTTCAGCTTCTCTTCAAGCGACATGTGCCCCTCTTACAGCGGTTGACGCCGCCCGCCTATCGGCCGTGAAATACAGGCTTTCGCTTCTCGGCGAACGCTCGTAGGGCCTCTTGACGATCTTCGCTCACGAGCGTGCGATCGTAGCTGACCTTTTCGAGTTCAAGGCCGAGGTCGAGGCCCACTTCAAACGAGCGCCCAATGGCTTGGAGGGCTGCGGCTTGCGCGATCGGGGCTCCTTCGGTGATCGGCGCAATCCACTCGAGCGTGTCGTCGACCACGTTCTTGCCGATGGGGCTCACCCGGTTGACCAAGCCCCATGCCAGAGCCTGCTCGGCGGTCAATCGTAATCCCAATAGTATCATTTCATTGGCACGTGCCTCGCCCACGATGCGCGGCAAACGCTGCGTGCCTCCGGCGCCGGGGATGATGCCTAGGCTGGTCTCAGGCAGCGCCACTTGCGCGTGAGGTGCGGCAACACGCAGGTCGCACACAAGCGCCAGCTCGAGACCACCCCCAAACGCCACACCATTGATGGCCGCGATCACCGGCTTCTCCGACCGGTCCAGCAAACCCAGTTCGCTTCGATACAATTGCACCTGCGCGCGAATATCGTTTTCGGTCATCCCCTGGCGCTCCTTGAGATCGGCGCCTGCACAGAACGCTTTGTCGCCCTGACCCGTGATGATCACGGCGCGAAGTTCGCCGTCCGCAGCGATTGCGCGTGCGTGCTTGCCGAACGCAAGAAGCGTGTCGCGTGACAAGCTGTTCATCCGATCGGGCCGCGCGATGGTCAGCAATGCGACGCGCCCGCGCCGTTCGTAAATCACTGGGTCGGTCATCGCTTCTTGCCTTTCGTCGTGAGCTTTTTTGCAGGCGTTGGCTTGCGATCGATCTTTAAGAACTTCGCCTCGAGCTTGGCGAGACGCGCTTTCAGATCGGATTGTTCGTCAATCACCTTGTCTATTTCGACCTTCCATTCACCATGCGCTTTCTTGGTGTCCGCCAAATCGGCAAGCGCCTCACGTGCCCGCCTGCGCACGCGCGGCTCGAGATCGCGCTCGACCACGTCCCGAAGGGCTCCTCGCGCTTTTACGTCACCGAGCTCACCAAGTGCGCGAACAGCGTCGAAGCGTACGTTCGGATAGGTATCGAGCAGAAGCTCTTCAAGCGCCTCACGCGCCTTGGCGTCAGGTGAGAGCTTCACGAGAGCAACTGCCGACGCACGGCGCACTCGCTCCGAATTTCCGTATTGCATGTGCGCCTGTACGTGGGGCACGCCGCGCGTGTCGCGCAACGCTGCGAGACCATCGATTGCTGCAGCGCGCACCACATCGGCCCACGAGTCGAGTGAAAGCGCGGACACCAGCGTGTCGAATGCAGCCTCCTGCTTGCTAATCCCGAGCGCGCGCGCGGCAGCTGCCTGAACGAGGTAGCTCTCGTCGAAAAGTGCGAGGGGACGAAGAAGGTCGACCAGCTCGGCTTTTCTGAACTTGCCGAGCGCCGCAACAATGGCGCGCCTGACCTTCGGGTGCTTCTCGCGCTCCCCTTCTTTCACCAGCACGCTCAACACTTTGTAACACTCCGGCGCACGAATGACACCGAGAGCCGTGGCGGCCTCTGCTCGTTCTCCCCAGAAACGCGCCTCATCGCGAAGCACCTGCGCGAGCGCATCGATGCTCAGTGGATCATCGTCGTGACCCAATGCTTCGGCCGCGAGCCAGCGGCCTCGCGCGGTCTTTGCGCCCGATAGCTGCGCGCGCAGCATGTCTGCGGGGGCCTTGAGCCGAACCTCACCGACCACTTGCATCTCAGGGTCGATCACAACAAACCGCGGCCGGACCGTCGCAGGAACGGCAAGCACCTGAGCGCGTTGCGTCACAACCAACCGTTCGCGTCGCACGCCCAATTCGTCCGTCACTTCAATGATGAGCGGCACTTCAAACGCACTCGGCACTCCATCGGTCGCCAGCTGCGCTTGCTTCACGGAAAGCGAGAGAACACCCCGCTCCCAGTGAACGGACACGTCAAGAATTGGATGGCCGGGCTTGTAGAGACATTGGTCAATAAACTTTCCCAACGAACGGCCCGACACGGCTTCGAGTTCGCGCCACAGATCGCGCGTCTCGACCACGCCCTTTTGAAACTTACGCAGGTACGATTGCACGCCGCTCCAAAAAAGCGCAGGCCCAAGCTCAGTCTTCAGCGCGTGAATAATGAGGCTGCCCTTTTCGTAAAGGTGCCTGTCAAACAGGTCCATCGGCGCGTCGTAATCGAGACACACGACTGGCCTACGGTAGCGACCGCTCGCTTCGCCCGTGTACGCCTCGAGATCCGCCTTAAGACCGTAAAAATACTCGTCGACACCGAGTGCATGCTCGCGCCAAACGTGCTCAAGGTGGGTCGCAAACCCTTCGTTGAGCCATCCCTCCGACCAGTCGCGACACGTGACCAGGTCGCCGAACCATTGATGCGCAAGCTCGTGTGCGATCAACTCGTCCGAGGTGATGTCGATCTCGGCGCGCGCATCGAGCAGCGTGTGCTCGTAGAGCGTCGTCGCGGTCGTGTTCTCCATGCCGCCACCCGGAAAATCGTGCACGACAACCTGCGCGTACTTGTTCCACGGATAGGCAACGCCCGTCACCTCGTTAAACAACGAAAGCATCGCCGCCGTACGCCCGAACGTTCGTTGGACGTCGGCAAGGCGCCCTCGGGGTACCCAATACGAAAGGGGGACACCGCACGCTTCTTCCTCGACCACGTCGAACTCACCGGCGACAAGAGTCAAAAGGTAACTTGGGTGGAGCTCTTTCATCACCCAGTGAAAGCGCCAGTTTCCCTGCGTGGGCGTTTCACTACTCGCGAGTTCGCCATTCGACAGAACGCGCCAGCCGTTGGGCACCGTCGCAGCGAGCTCCGTCGTCATCTTGACGTGCGGCTTGTCGTGACACGGAAACCAGTAACGGGCGTCCTCGTCCTGGCATTGTGTCCACACCTGCCGCGGCCTCGTGGGCACGCGCTCGTCGGGCTCGAGAAAGAACATGCCGCGGCGAGGAGCCGCTCGGTACGCGAGCTCGATATCGAACGAGTTGACCCCCACGCTCAGTGGAACGAGCAGCTTTGCCCCATCGTAAATAACGTTGACCACGTCACCGTTGACGGCCACGCGCTTGAGCTCAAACGCGATCGCATCGAGCTCAAGTTCAGTGGCGCTCGGGTCAACGCGCGTCACCTTGAACTTTGCGATGCCATCGAGGCCTCGACGGGGAACGTCAAGCGCGATGTCGAGCGCAAGGTGGTCGACGCGAAAAGGTCGCGGCCGCTCGTAATGGCGAACGGAGCTTGTGGTCGCGAACGTGCGGGCGGCGCCTGCGTTCTGTCCGGACCATTCGTAACAGCGGCAGCGCAGATGTGTGCTCATCGACTTACAGTGCTCCCTCTCGCAAAGCGGCACACGATGTTATCAACTTGGCGCAAATACGGTGGATTCGCTTGTGCCCGACGACCTCGCCATGGCGCGCCGGGTGAGTTAGCGTCGCGCCGTGCCCCGACGGAGCTTCACGCGCGCCCAATGGATCACGCTCTTCGCGATCTGGGCGACCTACGCGAGCTTCTATTTTTGTCGCGTTAACATTGGCCCCGCGCGCTCGTCTATCGAGCGCTCGCTCAGCCTAGACCCCATCGAAGTAGGCCTCGTCCTGGGCTCGCTCAAGATCGGATACGCGATTGGCCAGCTGCTCGGTGGTCAAGCAGCTGAACGATTCGGGTCGAAGCGCATCTTGATGATCGCGATGTTTGGGTCCGTCGCGATGACCGTGTCCTTTGCGTTGGCTCCGCTTCTGCTCAACGCCTATGGGGTGACGCACACTTACCTGGTTCGCACGCTCATCGCGCTCTGGTTTTGCAATGGTGTCTTTCAGGCCGGCGGGTGGCCCTCGTCGGTGAAGATCATGAGTCGCTGGTTTTCGGCCGCCGAACGCGGACGCATGATGGGCGTGATCGGCACCGGTTACCAATTGAGCACGGCACTCACGCTCGTCGGCTCGGGCTACCTCGTCAGCACGACCGGCGACTGGCGCGCGTCCTTCTGGGTACCCGCATGCATGATGCTCGCGATGACCGTATTCGCGACATGGCTTGTGCGTGAGTCACCTGCTGCCGAAGACCTGCCTCGAGGTCGCCTGTCGATTCCACCACCGAAGCTCGCACCCCTTGAAACGTTGCGCATCACCCTTGCGAACCCAGCAATCTGGGTGCTCGCAATCGGCCTTTTTGGCCTCAATATCACGCGCTACGGCTTTCTCGATTGGGCACCAGGTCACCTCGAAAAGACGCAAGCAGGGGGCATTGCGGGGTCGACGTTAAAGATCGCGGTGTTTCCCGTCGCCGGAGCGATTGGCGCCCTATCGTCAGGTTGGTTGAGCGATCGCCTCTTTCAGGCAAAGCGCGCACCGGTGATCGTGATCATGCTCATCGTCGTCGGCATCGCAAGCGCCGGGTATGGGCGTGCCCTCACGCTCGGTCCATTCGCGATCGTTTCGTGCCTTGCGATAGTCGGGTTTGCCTTGTACGGCGCGCAGGTCTTGCTCGTCGGCACCGCAGCACAAGATTTTGCAAAGAAGGAAGCGTCCGCCGCCGCCGCGGGATTCATTGATTTTTTTGGCTATCTCGGCGCGTTTAGCGGCGACGCGATCACCGGGTTCCTTTTGAAACATCACGGTTACGAACAAGCGCTTCAACTTTGGACGGCGGCACCTTTGGTCGCGGCCGTAGTGGTCGCACTCCTGTGGAACCGACGCGCCGAAGCCGCATCCGCTTGACAGTGTGACCCGCGCGTCGTGCGATAGGGCTGCGTGACGTTAAGGCTCCTTTCGTACAACGTTCGTTACTTCGCACACGCGACGCGCGGACTCTTCAGCACGAAGAGCGCGATGCGTCGGATCACCGATGCGATCGCCAACCTCGACCCACCCGTCCACATCGCGTGCCTTCAAGAGGTGGAAACAAATTCTCTGCGCAGCGCAATCGCGCATCCGAGGCGCCACAAAGACGAAACACAACTCGAGCACTTTATGCACCTGCTCAGCGCCGCGTACGCGCGCAAGCGAGTCGAGAACCCCTACGAGGCCTACTACTTCCCGGCGCACAACTATCGCCTGACCCCAAGGCTCAACTTCTATACGACCGGCCTGGCCATTTTGGCACACAAGTCGTTACGAATTTCACACGTGAATGCGCCCGCGTTGATTACGCATCACCGCGTCCACTTCATGCGCGCGTTCAAGCAGACACGCATCTGCGCACACGTTCGTTTCGCGCACCAAAGCGGCGCAACCGTCGACATCTTCAACACGCACTTGAGCCTACCCTCCGCGTTTGCGCGCGACTTCTGGACGAAGGATGCGCGGCTCGGCTTTGGTGCCAATCAACTTCACGAAGCCAAGAAAATGATCGACTTCGTCAAACAAGAAAAGCACGGCGATGCATTCGTAGTGACAGGCGATCTTAATTCAGTCCCAGGGTCGCCTGTCTATCGCTTCCTCACGGAAGAATCCGGGCTCACCGATCCGTTTCGGTCAGTCGCAGATCTTTCCGTCGACGAGCTACACAAGAGGGCGACCGCGGGCTTCTTGGCAATGCGTATGCGGCTCGATCACATGCTGGGTGGGCCCGCGATCAACTGGGTGGACGTCGACGACTCGCATCACTTCGACGACCGGACGAGTCCATTTTTCGGACTCTCGGATCACATGCCGGTATTCGGCCGCTGCAAATTGTGAGCCTTCCACGTTCGGGCTACCGCCCGAGCGCCTCTGCACGATTGACGATTCGAGGCGTGATGAAGATCACCAGCTCTTGCCGCGCGTCGCTCGCACGGCGCTTTTGGAAGAGCATGCCGAGAACCGGAATGTCGCCGAAGAACGGCACCTGATCGACGCCACGACCCGTGTTTCGTGTGTAAATGCCACCGATCACAGCCGTGTGGCCATCCATCACGAGGAGATCGGTGGCCGCCGAGCGCCTCAAAATCGTTGGATCGCCGCGCGCAGACGTCTGGTTGAAGTCGGGCTCGTCACGGGTAACCGCCACGTGCATCGCGACCGAACCATCTGCGGTAACGTGGGGCCGAACGGAGAGCTGCAGATTCGCTTGGATGAAGCTCGTCTGCACACCGAGGGCACTCACCTGCGAGTACGGGAAGGACGTGCCCTGGCTGATACTGGCCTCCTTGTTGTCGAGCGTGAGGATGCGCGGACTCGAGACCACGCGGATGAGACCGCTCGATTCGGCGGCTGAAAGGCGCACGTTGAGATTGATCAGGTTGTCGACCGACCCGAACGCCAGACCGAGCGCACCACCGGCGCCGGTACCCGCCGCTGCCGGAAGGTTTACCGCAAAGTTTGGATTCGCGACGATCCGCGAGAAGGGCGACAGACCGGCTGTCGGGGTTGCCACGTCGGAGGCGCCGCCTGACGTCATGATCTTTGACGGAAACGCGAGGCCCGTCGGATTTCCAGTGGTCTCGCTGAAGGTGAGATCGCCGCCCCACTGAATACCAACGTCGCGCACATAGCGACTGGTTGCCTCGACGATACGCGCTTCAACGAGCACTTGCGGCGTCTGTGTGTCAAGAGACCGGACGAGCTCTTCGATGTGATTCAAGTTCACTTCGATGTCGCGCGCGATGAGCACATTGGTTCTGTCGTCGACAGCGATGGATCCGCGTGGGGAGATCAACTCTTTCGCGCGCAATTGAAGCTCTCCGGCCATCGCGTAGCTCACAGGAATCAGCCTGGTCGCGAGTGGCGCCGATTCGAACTCGGCCTTCGCCTGCGCGACCGAGAGCTCGCGTTCCTTCTGCAACGTCGCGAGTGGCGCGACCCGAATCAAGTTACCTGAGCGCACCATCCCGAGGCTCTTGGCCTTCAGCACAACTTCAAGTGCCTTGTCCCACGGAACATCGCGCATGCGAATCGTGATCGTTCCGGAAACGTCATCGGCCGTCACGATGTTCACCTTGCCAACGTCGGAGAGCAGGCGAAGGATGTTGTGAATATCGGCGTCCTTGAGGTCGAGATCCACGCGACGACCCACGTAGCGTCGCCCCCCCCCGCCATCACGATCGCTCGGCTGCCCCGCCTGCCCCGCCTGCGTCGAGGTGAAGCCTGACTGCTCGCTTCCTGCCGTTCCGATGTTGGTTCCGTAAATTGACTGTTCAATTTTCGGCAACGCCGGCGCAGTCGCTTCGCGT
>CAMBEV010000003.1 GCA_945865595.1 Nannocystis exedens
ACTCTTCAACGCACGCAAAGGTCGCGTGATGCGTGAATCCCTCCTCGAGTTTCTCGTCTCCGGTCTTCGCTATGTCTTCCCGGCACAGCTCGGTCTCTTCGGCATCGGTATGCCCACCGCATTTAGCGCGGCTCCGCTTTCAAGCAAGCTGCGCATTGAAGAAGATGACGGCTGCGTGTGGCAAATGCCGAAGGGCAAGCTCACTGCGAAGGGCCGTGTGATCGAACCGCTCTACCCAAACGCGCCCAAGGCTGCCGCGAAAGATCCGCAGCTTTACGAATACCTCGCCCTTGCCGATGCGCTGCGTGTTGGCCGTGCACGCGAACGGGCCATTGCGCGCGATGAACTTGCGAGGAGACTCCATTCGTGAACTCGGGGCGCAAGAGTTCCCTTGCGGCAATTGAAACGATCGCGCGAGCTGTCGAGCACGGTCCCGACAAACTCGTCTTCGTGGGAGGCACTGTCACCGCGCTGTATCCCCTCGAGGGCAACATCAGGCCGACGCTGGACGTCGACTGCGTCGTTGATGTGACCACCACGAGCGCCTACTACGATGTCGTCAAGAGACTTCACAACCTCGGTTTCAAGGCATGCACCGACGAAGGCGCGCCGCTCTGTCGACTCGTCTACCGCGGCATTCTTGTCGACCTGGTGGCAACGCCTGCCTTGCCGGTGGGACCGACGAATCGTTGGTACCGTGATGCAGTCAAAGAGGCAGGGCTCTACGAAGTGGCCAGTGATCTCACGGTGCTCGCCATCATACCGATGTACTTTGTGGCAACCAAGCTCGAGGCCTTTCGTAGTCGTGGTGGCGGTGACTTCGCGGCGAGTCATGACCTTGAAGACGTGCTCACTGTTCTTGGTGGCCTGCCCGATCTGCGCAACGCCATCGACATAGAGACGAGCGAGGTAGCGCTTGCTCTACGAAGCGAACTTGCTGCACTCGCGGTGCGGGGCGCCTTCATCGATGCCGTTCCTGGGCACTGCGATGGTGAGGCGACGGGGCAGGGGTGTGCGGACGTTGTGCTTGATTGGCTTGAGTCGGTCGTCGCTAGATGACGGTGCCTGGACGCTCATTGAAATATTTCGCAACTTCCCCACTTACATTTCGAACTTCCCCACCAACTTCCCCACTTGGTACGAAACGCATGGAACGCTCAGGTGTCGCACAAGGCAGAAATTGCAGGGTTTCGTAACGGTCTAGAACGGTGAGTGCCCGCTCAAATGGCCTTCACGCGGTGTTCCTCGACGGTGCGTACCGCGTCGATGCTGAGGCTCCAACGTGGAAGCCGCTCGGCCACTTGGCGAAGCGTCCCTCACCGTGACACGACGGTCCCGCCCTTGGGTGTGCATTCTTGGGTCACGATCTCTTTGGTGCTCGGCTCGTAGGCCCACGCGTTCGCGCAGGAGAGCCCATTGGACAACCGACACGCTGCGACTTGGCCTGTCGTGGTGCACGGCTTTGTGTCCCACGTGGCGCCTGATGACTGTCTGCAAACGGACTCGGCGTCGGCGAGCGCTTGGGCGCTGGTAGTGGAACCATACTCGACGCAAAGCCGAACGCCACCAGGGCCGGCGGTCGGCTGATCACAGCTCGCGGTCACCGTGGTGCAGCCCGAGGGATTCGTGTCGCCGGCGTCGTTGCCTCCGGTTTCGGTCGCTCGGAGCGTGCACGCCGAGGCGGATATAAGTAACAGCGACAGTAGTCGTTCGCGCAGGCTGATCATGTGTCCCCAACGGAGAGGGGAACCCAGGCGGCATGCTGGCGTCAAGGCGTTATGCAATCACAGATCGTCAACCATCTTGCGCAATTCGGCGATGCCGCGCGCGAACTCGAGCTCGGAGGCGAGCAGGCTCACGACGAAGTAGGGCTCCTCTCTAAAGTCGAAAAAATGCCCCGGATGAACGAAGACGCCGTGCTCCTCGAGGAACCGCAACGCGAGGCTCGTTTCAGTGTCGACGCGTGGCAGGCGGATCACCGCGGACCAGCCGCCCTCTGCGTCGAGGACCGTCGCGGCCGAGCCCGCGACCCCCGCGACTGCGCGGTGATAGTTCGCTCGGATGCGCGTGCGAATCGCGTGGCGTGTGACTTCGCTTGCGCCAATCAGTTGCGATAGCGCGTGCTGCACGGGGGCACCCACCGAAAGGTAACTGTCGATGAGCAGTTCGAGTCGGGACAGCGCTTCGTCTACGCGTTCACGCCTGCCTGCTACGGCGATCCAGCCGGCCTTCATCTGCGGGAGCGCGGCAAGCTTGGACAAGCCACTGAGCGCAAACGTCAACTCGCCTTCGATGTCGATGGCGGAGCGCACGCGAGCGGGCACCTCGCGAAGACCGTATTCTGCAAATACCTCGTCGCTGATGATCGGCAATCCATGCTCAGCGATGGCCACAAGCTCGTCGCGTTTGGCGTAATTGCCGGTCGGGTTGTTTGGGCTGACCATGACGATCGCCCGCGTGCGTGGTCCAATTCCGCGGCGCACCGAGTCGAGATCGACGTGCCAAGCGCCGTCGTACAAGAGGCGGTAGGGCACGATGTGCACGCCATCGAACTGGGCGAGGTGCTCGAAGAGCGGATAACTCGGCTCAGGGATCAGCACGTCGTCGCCCGGATCACAAAGTAACTTGAACAGTAGCGAATAGGCCTCGCTGGTGCTGGTTGTCAGCACCACTTGCGACGCCGCAGCTCCTAACGTTGCGGCGGCGGCCGATCGCGCTTGAGGCAGGCCGAACGGCTCGGGCTCGTACCGCAGCGAACGTCTGTCGGACAGGGCCGAGAGGATCGCGTCCTCGTCGTATGGGAAGGCGAGGTCAGTCGGATTGCTGACCGTGAGATCGATCGTGGGTCGTCCTTCGATGCGCCGCTTCGCGAGCGCGAGGAAAAACGGGTTGGTTTCTGAGGCGTGTGCCGTGCGGCGAGAGAGCATGAGATCGCCTACGGCGTCGGATCGTAGCCGAGGTTCTGCCGAATCCACGCTTCGGTCTCATTGAGCGGCTGCCCGATGCGCCTTGCGTAGTCTTCGGCTTGCTCGCGATCGATGCGTCCCAGATTGAAGTACTTTGCGGCGGGGTGAGCGAAGTAGAGGCCGCTCACGCTTGCCGCGGGCCACATCGCACAGGATTCTGTAAGCGATAAGCCGAGAGGCGTCGGATCAAGCAGATCGAACAGCCTGCGCTTGAGCTGATGGTCGGGGCACGCCGGGTATCCGAACGCGGGCCGAATGCCGCGATAGGGTTCGGTCATGAGCTCGTTCGGCGTGAAGGTCTCGTGCTCCCCGTAGCCCCACTCCGTTCGCACCCGCTGATGAAGCATTTCGGCGAAGGCCTCGGCCAAGCGGTCGGCGAGTGCCTTGACGATGATCGCTTGATAATCGTCAAGCGCCTTTTCGAACTTTCCGGCCAGTTCGTCCGTGCCAAGTCCGGCGGTGACGGCGAACGCGCCAATGTAGTCATGTAAGTTGACTGACTCTGGGGCGACGAAATCGGCGAGCGACAGGTACGGCGCGTCGTCGGTCTTAACGAGCTGCTGCCTGAGCATCGGAAACCGCACGAGCGCGTCTTTGCGCCCCTCGTCCGTAAAGAGAACGATGTCTTCGCCTTCGCCTGCGGCTGGCCAAAAGCCGTACACGCCGCGCGCTTTAAGTGAGCCGTCTTTGGCAATCTGGTTGAGCAAGGTCGTTGCGTTTTCAAAGAGGTCGCGTGCGGCAGGTCCCTGCTCGGGATGCTCAAGAATCGCCGGGTACTTGCCCACCAACTCCCACGCGGTGAAGAAAAACGTCCAGTCGATGTAAGGGCGCAGCTCGTCAATCGAGGCTTCGACGACGCGGCGACCGATGAAGTTCGGCTTCGCGATGTCTTCCGCCTTCCATTCAATGCCGCGCTTGTTCTCGATCGCAGTGGCAAGCGGGAGCAGGGCTCGATCGCGTTTGTTTGCGTAGAGGCGGCGCAACTTCGCTTGCTCCTCGCGTGCGTTTGCGACGAACGCTTCGTGTTGCTTTGGATCGCGAAGCGACGCGACGACACCCACCGCGCGTGAAGCGTCAAGGACGTGGACCGTGGGGCCAGAGTAGACAGGCGCAATCCGAACGGCCGTGTGCTGCCTGCTCGTCGTCGCTCCGCCGATGAGAAGCGGAATTTGTAACTTACGTTTCTCCATTTCGCTGGCGACGAACACCATTTCGTCAAGCGACGGAGTAATCAGGCCTGAGAGGCCGATAAAATCGGCACCCTCTGAAGCGGCGGTGTCCAGAATCTTGTTCGCGGGCACCATGACGCCCATGTCGACGATCTCGTAGTCGTTGCAGCCCAAGACGACGCCGACAATGTTCTTGCCGATGTCGTGCACGTCGCCCTTAACGGTTGCGAGCAAGATTTTGCCCTTCTTCTGCTTAACCGTCCCTTCGGCGGCCTCCATGAAGGGAAGCAGGTAAGCGACGGCGCGCTTCATCGCGCGCGCGCTCTTGACGACTTGCGGAAGAAACATCTTACCCGCGCCGAAGAGGTCACCGACCGTCTTCATGCCGTTCATGAGCGGGCCTTCAATGATCGCGAGGGGGATGGCGTACTTCTGTCGCGCCTCTTCGACGTCGGCTTCGATGAACTCGACGACGCCGTGCACGAGTGAATACGACAGGCGTGCTTCTACCGAGGCGTCTCGCCAAGCCGCGTCGACCTCTTTCTTCTTGCCGCCGCGCTTCCCAGAATCGACCGAATCAGCGAAGGTAACCAATCGCTCGGTTGCGTCCGCTCGTCGATTGAAGAGCACGTCCTCAACACGCTCGAGGAGATCCTTTGGAATATCCTCGTACACGACGAGCTGCCCCGCGTTGACGATGCCCATGTCGAGGCCCGCCGCGATCGCGTGAAACAAGAACGCCGAGTGCATCGACTCGCGCACCGTTTGGTTGCCGCGGAACGAGAAGCTGAGGTTGCTGATGCCGCCGCTCACCTTGGCGCCCGGGCAGCGCTGTTTGATCAAGCGTGTGGCCTCGATGAAGTTGCGCGCGAACTCAGCGTGCTCTTCGATGCCGGTCGCAACGGCGAGGACGTTCGGATCGAAGATGATGTCTTCGGCAAGAAAGTTGACCTTCTCAGTCAAGAGGCGGAACGCACGTTCGCAGATGGCGACCTTGCGATCGACCGTTTCAGCCTGGCCTTGCTCGTCGAAGGCCATCACGACGACGCCTGCGCCAAACTTGCGAACGGTCGTGGCTTTCTCGAGGAAGTCGGCCTCGCCCTCTTTGAGGCTGATCGAGTTGACGACCGCCTTGCCTTGGATGCACTTGATTCCAGCCTGAAGCACCGACCACTTTGAGCTATCGACGATGAACGGAATGCGCGCCACGTCGGGCTCAGTCGCGAGGTAGTTAAGGAACGTGACCATTGCATGCTCAGAGTCGAGCATGCCCTCGTCCATGTTCACGTCGAGCAGGTTCGCGCCGCTGTTCACTTGCTGAACCGCGACGCTGACGGCGCCTGTGTAGTTGCCCTCCTTGATCAGCTGGGCGAACTTTGTGCTGCCGGTGACATTGGTCCGCTCGCCGATCATCATGAAGTTGGCGTCGCGCTCGATCGTCAGCGTCTCCAGTCCCGCATAGCGTGTAGCCCTGACGGGGACCGTGGTTGCCCGAGGTGCCTTCTTGGCAAGCACGTCAGCTATCGCCTTGATGTGTGAAGGGGTGGTCCCGCAGCAACCGCCAACCAAGTTGACCAATCCTTCATCGGCAAACTCGCCGAGGAGCCTCGCGGTGGTCTCCGGCTGCTCGTCGTATTCGCCGAACGCATTCGGGAGGCCGGCATTCGGGTAACAACTGATGAAGCAGGATGCCGCTTTGGACAGCTCGATCAGGTAAGGGCGCATCTCGCTCGCACCCAGCGCGCAATTGATACCGACACTGAGCGGTTTGGCATGCGCAACGCTCGTCCAGAAGGCGTCGACGGTTTGGCCTGAGAGCGTGCGTCCGCTGCGGTCGGTGATCGTGACCGAAATGAGAATGGGCAAGCGGATACCGCGTCGTTCGAACACGTCTTCGATCGCGACGAGCGCTGCTTTCGCGTTGAGCGTGTCGAAAATGGTCTCGACGAGTAACGAATCGACACCGCCGTCGATCAGGCCCTCTATTTGTTCGGTGTAAGACGCATGCACCTGATCGAACGTGACCGTGCGGAAGGACGGATCGTTCACATTGGGGGAGAGCGATAGCGTCCGGTTTAACGGACCGATCGCGCCTGCGACGAAGCGAGGCTTGTCTGGGGTCTGCTTCGTGAAGAATGCGGCGCGCTCTTTCGCGATACTCGCTGCAGCAACGTTGATGTCGCGCACAACCGCTTCGGTGGCGTAGTCGCCTTGCGCGATGCTTGTGCCGTTGAACGTGTTGGTTTCGATGATATCGGCGCCGGCGGCGAGGTACTCGTCGTGGATGCTCGCGATGACGTCTGGGCGCGTGAGCACCAAGAGATCGTTGTCGCCTTTGAGGTCGTGGCTGTGATTCTTGAAGCGCTCGCCGCGGTAGTCGGACTCCTCGAGCTTGTGGCGCTGAATCATCGTGCCCATTGCGCCATCGAGAATGGCGATCCGGGCCTGCAACAACTGGTGAAGCGTGTTCGTCGACATGGCGATTGCCCGGCAGACTAGCCGGAAGCCGCTCCGGCGCGAAAAGCGATTCTGTCAGAGGCCGATTCGCGTTAGGCTGGTCAGCTTCATCGAGGAGGCTTTGCGATGACGACGAAGAACGGACCCCCAAGCGAGCGCCCCGCTCCAAAAACTGACGGACGCAAACAGAGCCTCTATTTCCCCGAAGTGATGCTCGCTGAGATGAAGCTCGAAGCGAAGCGCCTCAACCGATCGCTCTCCTGGGTTGTGCAGCGCGCCTGGCGTACTGCGAAGCGTGACGTGAAGAAGATTCCCGGCGTGAACGACATCGAAGGGTGAGCGGCGTCACCGCGGTGGCGTGAAGTTCTTGCAGGCGGCGTCGAATGTTTGGAGCGCTTTGTTGAGAGCGCCCGACAGGTCGCCGTCGCAGATCGAGCTAAACACTGCCGTCTTGCCTACCTGGCTGACGAATTTCTTCAGGCGGGTGGCTTCCGCGGCATCGCCAAATGAGGAGGTGCAGTCGGTCTGCCCAGCGATGACCGCTGTTGCCCAGCGATCGTGCCCTTGTTTGAGATCGTCAAAAAACTTGACGTAACTGGCCGTATCCTCGGCGATATCAGTGCATGACTGTGTGGCGCCCATCTTGAGGCTGGTCGAGCCGACCGAACAGTCTTCTTCGTCGGTGAGATAGACGATGCCAAGGAGGGCGTCGTCGCGAACGAAGCCCTTGTTGCTGTCTTTGAGGCGATCGCCCAAAGCAAGGCGACCCGCCTGTAACGGCATTTCCCAGCTGGGACCATTCGTGCCCACGTTCGCGATGCTTGAGAAGGTACTTGTGAGGCTCGGATCGCTTCGTTCAAGCCACGCGCGCGACATGCTCTTGTTCGTGCGGAACCTTCCGTTGTCGCCTTTTTGGGACAGCCCGGGAACCGTGAAGCCGAAGATGTCTTGTGTGGTGGCGAGATCGACACCGGTTGTGGTCACTGCGATGCGGTAGTCGATCGGATCGCCGCCCTTCGTCGTGAACTTGTTCAGGACATCGATGAATTTTGGAAAATTCGCAGCGAGGTTCGCTTGCTCTTGGTCCATGGAGCCCGAGTCATCGACGACGAAGACGAGGTCCATCTTCTTGCAAGCGGAGTCGTCTTCGGGGCGGTCGTTCGAGCCCAGGACTGCAGCGTCAACTTTGTTGACTGCGCCCCCGTCGCTTCCGGGCTCAGGTTGCGTAGCGTTGTCCGAAAATCGCGTATCGGCCGTTGTCCCACAGGCGATTCCTACCGACGACGTGAGCAAGAGAAACGTGAGGGCTTTCGTTGGAGTGCGCATCGGGCGGGATTATGGCGCTCGCCGCGCGCATTTGCGCTCTTGGCAGGGCAGGATGCCTCATTGAGACAGCTGCGCGATCTTGGGTAGCTGGTAAGCGGGCGAAGTTTGCGGTGAGCGGTCAGGGAGCAAGGCTCGTGTCGTCAAGTTCCTTGCCTTTGGTTTCGGGCACCATCGCGAAGATGAAGACGATCGCAAGCACGAGGCCGATGGGCGTCAGCGCTACGACAGGTCCGTAGCCGCCCACGTTTCCCGGAAGCGCGAGCCAACCGACGAAGAGCGGTGCGATGACGTACCCGATGCGACCGAGCATGTTGTTCGACCATGCGTAAGCGTCGGCGCGAAATTCAGTCGGAAAGAGCTCAGCCGTGATGGCGTTCATGACGGACAATACGGCAGTGGCCCCAAAGATGGCAAAGATGAGCGCGACCGTAAGGCCCAAGGGCGTGTGGAGTGTGTACGCGCCCGCGATACCGATCGCCCCGGTGCCGTAAATCACTGCACCTCCGAGGCGTCGCCCGAAAACGTCAATCAGCTTTCCTGCTGCGAAGACGAGCGGCATCGACACGAGCGCTGCGATCGTGATCGCCTTGCCGACCTGCCCGTCAGTCATGCCGCGTTCGCCCATGGCGAATTCCTTCCAGTAGGTCACGGCGGTTGACGAGCCGACGTAGGTAAAAAACCAGATCAGTGAGACCTTGAGGACCCACCCCTTCGAGCCGCTCCTCCAAATGCGAAACATGTCGGGCGTCTGCGAGATGAGCCCTTCCTTTTTTCGTGCCTCGAAACGAGCTGTTTCGCGCAGCCCGCGGCGAAGGTAGGCGATGAGCGCGAGGGGCACGATGGCGGACAGGTAAACGAAGCGCCAGTTGAATGGCGCCGCGAAAAAGGGATTTTTGAGCAGCAACGGCACAATGCCGGCGCACACCACGCCGCCCAACGCGGTGGTGGCCTGGATGACGCCGATGACGGTTCCGCGTCGCTCCGCCGGAAACTCTTCAGCGGCGTAGACCATGCTGATTGCCCATTCGCCGATCAGAAAGACGCGCGCAGCGAGTTGTGCGAGCGCGAAGATGATCGCGTTGGGTGCGAGGCCGGTCGCAAAGGTGCAGAGCGAGTAGCCGATGATGGTGACGGTCATCAGTGGCTTGCGACCCCAGCGATCGCCCATGCGCACGAGGAGGTACGCCAGCATCGTGCCAATGTTGACGACCGTGATCATCGCCCCGCGTTCGAGCGACGAGAGGTTGAAGCTCGCGCCGATGTTCGGGAGCAGCTGCGAGAGCGCGAAGAAGTCGTAGCCCTCGAAGAAGCAAGCGACGCCGAGAAACGCGAAGAGCTTCTTTTGGTAGGGCGTGAAAGGGATCTTGGGCGCCATTGCGCGCGAGGGTATCGCGGCTACGCGTCTTCCCGAGCCCGAATCGCCTTGCGCAACCGCTCCGACAACTCAGCCGGAGTGTAAGGTTTCAGCAAGAAGCCGTTGGGAGGCGCATCGTGAAAGTTAGCCTCGACGTCATTGTAACCGCTCGAGACCAATACGACCGCGTCCGGGTCGATCGCTCGCATCTGGCGAAGCGCCTCGTCGCCGCTCATTTCAGGCATCGTCATGTCGAGAATCACGGCGCTGATGTCGTCCGCGTGCGCGGCGAACACCTCGACGCCCTCGCGCCCATTTGTAGCTTCGAGTGTTGCAAACCCCATGCGCTGCAAAATGCGGCGCGCGGCCGATCGAACCACGGCCTCGTCGTCGACGATGAGAATGACGCCACTGCCCTGAAAGCTCACGGGCGGGAGCGACCGCGATTTTTCGGCGGGTTGATCGCTTGCAGGTAGGAGGGCGCGAAAGGTGGAGCCTTCGCCGAGGCTGCTTTCGAGGCGAATGAGTCCGCGATGACCCCGAACGGCGCCGAGCACGGCAGCGAGGCCAAGGCCACGACCCGAGAATTTGGTCGTGAAGAACGGATCGAAGATCTTGGCGCGCGTTTCGTCGGACATGCCGATGCCGTTGTCCTGGACCTCGACGTACGCATAGCGCCCCGGGACGAACGCGTTCGGGTCGACAAAGGCGTCGTTGGGGATTTCGTGGATGGTTTCTTCGCCGGTCCGCACGGTCACAAGGCCGGCCTTCGCGCCGATCGCCTCTGCGGCATTGATGACGAGGTTCATGACGATCTGCTGAAATTGGGCGACGTCCACTTCGAGCGTCAATGGCTCGGAGGAGAGCTCGAGTTTGACCTCCACCTTCTTCGGGATCGTCGCTTCGAGCAGGTGAGCGATTTCGGTGACCTGTTGTGACAAGTCAACATGCTTGACTTCGAAGTGGCCCTTGCCCGAATACGCCAGCATCTGCCGTGAGAGCGTGGCAGCGCGCCTACTCGTCAGGAGGATGTCCTGGAGCGTGGCGTGAACGGGACTGCCCTCGGGCAACTCGAGTTGAGCCAGCGTTGCATTACCGATGATGGCCGTCAGGAGGTTATTGAAGTCGTGGGCGATGCCGCCCGCGAGTACGCCGAGGCTCTCGAGCTTCTGCATTTGTAGCAGCTTCGATTGCATTTCAGTGGCTGCGGACTGGTGCTCGAACGCAGCCGTTACATCCATGCCGAGGCACGCGGCGCCTCGAGGCTCCCCATCGGCAGTGCGTCGAAACGACGCGATGAAGCGACGATCGTCGAGCACTATCGCGCGGTCACCTTCCCGAGAGGCAAGCGCATCGCGAAGGCCGAGTGCGATCGGGTTGCTATCGTCCATCGCGAAGATGTTGTCGCCTACCTGCGGGATGAGCGACGTGGCCAATGCCGCGCCGCCCTCGCACACAAGAATGGTCCCGCGTTCATCGACCCCAACCACGACGAGCGGCTCGACCTTGTGGGCCGTCGCCATCAGTGCCAGCCGCACTTCGGCATCGCGACGTTTCTCGGCGTCCATGCGTGCGTGGTACACTAACACCGAAAAGATGGATCTCGAGATTCGCCTCGCTGTGCGATCAGAATGGCCTCAGCTCGCAAAGCTTGCGTGCGACCTTCGCCCGCACCTCGACGCGAGCGCATTTCTTGAGCGCGCGGGATTTCAGGAACTCTACGGTTACCAATTGCACGCGGCGTTCGAGGGCCGCAACCCGGTGGGGCTGATGGGCGTGCGTGCCTGCTGCACTCTTGCGCGCGGAACCTTCCTTCAAATTGACGATCTCGTCGTTGACGAATCGCGGCGCGGCGCCGGAATTGGCCGGCACATGATGGACTACGCCGAGGCGTACGCAGGGTCGCTTGGGCTCGGTGCGCTCTATCTTGAGGCGCGGCCCACCGCGATTGGTTTCTATGAAACGCTGGGTCTCACGCATCATCCGAGTCCCGTGATGCGCAAAGTGTTTGGCTGACCTTCGGCCTTCAAGCCGCATCCGAAAGCGGCTAAGGCGGGTGCCCATGAGAAGCTACTCCGCGCTTTGGGTTCTTGTCTTTTCGGCGGGTTGCGGGGCGGCGCACGAGCGCGAGCGGCTGCTGGCAAAGGTTCCTCCGCCCACGAGCGAGGTGCCACAAGGTGCCCCAGAAGGCGTCATCCGCGCGATGGCATTGCCCAGCATGTCTGCTTCGGTATTCGCTGAGCCGACGGTGCCCGTCCGCTTCGAGAATCCAGGCGGGATGTGGATGCCACACCAAATTCTCGCGCATCAAGACAAACTCAAGTCGCTCGGTCTCGCGCTCGATCCGAAGCTTCTCTCTGAGCCTACATCCTCCGTGCTTGGCGCGGTGGTGAGCCTCGGCGGCTGTTCGGCATCATTTGTATCTCCCGATGGTCTGATCGTGACCAACCACCACTGCGCGACTGGCGCGCTGCAGTACAATTCAACCGCGACGTCGAACCTGCTCAAGGATGGCTTCGCGGCGAAAACGCGTGCTGATGAAAAGTCAAACGGACCCACCGCGCGCGTGTTTGTAACTACTTCAGTTACAGATGTGACTGGCGACGTTCTTTCCGGCAGCGGCGCGATCAAGGACGACGTCAAGCGCTACAAATTCGTCGAGGGGCGCCAGAAATCGCTCACCGAGAGTTGCGAAAAAGGCAAGACAGGCATCCGCTGCACGATCGCGCGATTCAACGACGGCGCGAAGTTCTTCCAAATCGAGCAGCTCGAGATCCGCGATGTGCGGCTGGTGCTTGCGCCGCCGGCGAGCATCGGAAACTACGGGGGAGAGGTCGACAACTGGCGGTGGCCTCGCCACACCGGCGACTTCACATTTTTCCGTGCGTACGTCGGCAGGGACGGAAAGCCAGCAGACTTTTCCGCCGACAACGTCCCCTTCAAGCCAGCCCACACGCTCAAACTTGCATCGACGCCTCTCAAGGAAGGCGACCTCGTTTTCGTTGCGGGTTACCCGGGGCGCACCAATCTGTACAAGGCGAGCGAGGAGCTCCGCGACGCAATCGAGTGGTTCTACCCGCGTCGCATTAAGCAGTTCGAGTCGTACATCAAGGTGATCGAAGAAGTGGGTGGCAAGGACCCCGACGCGAAGATCAAGGGCGCGAGCCTTTGGCGTGGGATGGCAAACTACCTGACCAACACGAAGGGCCAAATCGAAGGCCTTGCGCGCACAGGCTTACTCGAGAAGCGCAGCACCCAAGACGCGTCGTATGGGAAAGAGCTGAACGCGTTCGTGGCCTCCATGCGCCGATACCGTGAGAAGGATGCGGCCGTCCGGGAGTTGTCGTCGATGCCGCGCCTGTTGGGTGCGGCGACCACCATTGTGCGTATGGCCGAGGAGCGGGCGAAGGCCGATAAAGACCGGCATCCAGACTATCAAGAGCGCAACTGGAAGCGTGTGGAGCAGCAGCTGGTTGCGGTTGAGAAGGGCTACAACAAGGCCCTCGACCGTGACCTCATGGCGCACGCGGTTGAGCGCATCGCAAAGACCGACAAACATGATCGCAGTGAGGGTCGAGCGGCGCTACTAGGTAAAGATGTTGACGAAACGGCGGCCCGCGATTTTGTGACCCGCGCGTACGAAGCCACAATCCTCGGGGACACCGCGAGCCGCGTCGACCTTTTCAAGTCCGCGACGGTTGCGACGCTCAAGAAGAGCAACGACCCGCTCATCCAGGCCGCTGTAAAGCTCCGCTCGCTCATGAAGGCGGCCGAGGACCGTGAGGACAAAGTGCTCGGCAGGTTCGCGCTCTTGAAGCCCAAGTACCTTGAGGCTCTGGGGGGCGATGCGTTGCCGCCGGATGCGAACGGCACGCTGCGAGTCACCTATGGAACCGTGCGTGGCTACAAGTCTGCCGAAGACAAGCCGCTGTACCGTCCATTTACTTTACTTTCTCAGGTTGTCGCAAAAAACACAGGTAAGGATCCCTTCGATGCCCCGGATGCACTGGTCGCGGCGTTCAACGCCCGCAAGGGAGGACCGTACAAGCACGACACGTTCGATGAGGTGCCAGTCAACTTTCTTTCCGATTTGCACATCACGGGAGGAAACTCAGGTTCTGCCACGCTGAACGCGAAGGGGGAGCTCGTCGGCCTCGCCTTCGATGGCAACTACGAAGCCATGTCGTCAGATTGGCAGTTTCAGCCGAAGATCACCCGCACGATACACGTCGACCTTCGCTACATCTTGTGGACGCTCGACGCCGTCCTTGGGGCTCACGCCTTACTTGAGGAACTTGGGGTCAAGCCTTCCTTCGCTCCGTGAACGTCCTCAAAGAAAGCGCAAAGTTCGTCGTGGCGCTCGCGCGCGTCGCGGTAGCCGAGGTCGATCAGCGATGAGGCAAACTCGCCGTCGAACAATACGTAGCTGAGCAAGTCCGATTCGCTCTGGGCATCGGTGTCTGCGAGTGAGCTAATGACACGGCCAAGTACACCGCCGACCCGCTTTCCGAATGAAGCACGACGAACATACGCCGCCGCCAGATCGCCGATGTTCTCTGACGAGCGGATCAAGACCGAGCGCATGGGGCGGAGGCCGCGCGGCGCTTGGAACCCCATCGCTTCGTTGAGGCGATTCATGAAGTCAGGGCCGTAGGCGCGAACACCGGACTCGAGAATGCGGTTGATGGTGTCAAGGCGCGCCAGATCGGTATCGAGGCGGTCAAGCAGAAGCGCGTTGAGCGTCTTGCCTAGTACAAACAGCGGTCCAGGAAAGAGCTCCTCGGCATGAGGGGTTGCCTCGCTGAACACTGGTGCGCCAATGTAACGAGGATTGATCACAATGACGCCGCCGGCTCCAAGGCGCCTTGCGGGCGACAGCGGCACGTTTTGCCGAAGCCCCCCGTCGCAATGGAACTCGTTGTCGATACGCACCGAGGGAAACAGGATGGGAATCGCGGCCGACGCAAGCGCGTGCTGTGCGCTCAGCTGCGCGGCGCGTGGCTCTATTGTCGGGTCCATGCTCCAAGGTGGTAGGCCGAGGCCGCGCTGCTGAACGAAAACGACCGTCCGGCCCGTGACCACGTGGGTCGTTGACACCGTGATCGCGTCGAGGTGCCCGTCGTCAAGATTCTTGCGTATCGCGCGGAAGGGAATCGCGTGCTCGAGCAAGTGTTCGAGGCCGCTTGGGTCAAGTAAGCCGCCCTCGCGCACAGGATTGCCGTGCGGCGACGGTCTGGACGCAAAGAGCCGCTTGGCCATTTTCATGAGGCCCGGCGAATCGATGCGGATCATCTGATCGATGCGGAGCGTTCTCCAGATGGCGGCAAGCCGAGCGCCGCGGCCCCTTGGCGTGTCGGCGAATGCCGCGAGTGCGCACGCGTTCAGCGCGCCCACGCTCGTTCCGCAGAAGATGTCGAGGGGCACGTCGCGGCCCAGCGCGCGCGAGACCTCTTCGAGCAAGTAGTGGACGACGCCTACCTCGTACGCGCCGCGTGCCGCCCCGCCCGCAAGGACGAGTGCGACCCGACTGCCAGGACGGTTGCTCTCGGGCATTGGGCGACCACTGTAACCGAGCACCGCTATTCAGCGAAGTTCTGGGGTCGAGTATCCTACGGATGATGCGCTCACTCGAGTCACCGTGGACGAGCCGCCTCGAGTTGGAGAACGCGTTCCTCTCGCTGTGGGAGGCAGAGACCGCGGGGGCACCCTTCGGCCCGGGCATCGTGAGAGCCGCAGGCCTGTTGGTGGAGCTGCAAGCGCAGGCGTCTGGCTGTCCCGATGTTCTCGACGCGAAGGGGACCGCGCGGTGGTTGCGGACGGCCACACTCGACGCTTTGCCTCCTCGCTGTCTGCACCACATTGCCCTTTTTTGGTCACGCGTGCACCGGGTTGCATCCCGCCCGGAAGCCGGATGCTTGGCGATCTGCGCGTGGGCGGCCTTGGCGCATGAGCAACGGTATCTCGTTCACTTGCTTGACGACATGGGCGCGAACGAGGAGCAGCGCACCCAGGCGATTGACGAGATGGTGATCGCTCCGCTCGCTCTCGCAGGCAGGATTGCGGCTGAGTCGGCCGATTGCGCGGACAACGGGTTCGCGGCGGCGAAGCTCCTTGCGGACGCTGCAGGGTTTCCGCTCGAAGAGCCGTGGCGATCCCGGGTCGCAGAGGCTGCAGAGCGGGCCATTCACGAGGCCATCGCAAGGAGGCTCGACCCCTTAGAGGCGCAACTGGGGATGCTCCCTCCGCCACCGGAGCTCGCTGAAATAGTCAAGAAAGTAGACCACACGTGGCGATGTTTTGGGCACCACGTCCGCGTGGAGCGGTTCATTGCCGAGCATCTCGTTGATCCGGCTTGGCCCGTGTATCGTGCGCTCGCCGATATCGAGTTCCTCACGCTCATCGAGCCGCTCGAACTTCCCATCGACAGTTTGGTTCGGCGCATCGAGCGAGGCGAGGAGCTGTCGTTTCTCGCGGGTGCGGCCGACATGCTCGCGTTCTTCGCGTTCGCCCAGACCGACGACGGGGTCGCCGCCCCGATCTATCAGCGTATACTCAGGGTCTTTCCGACCCATAGCAACGCACAAAGGCGGCTTTCGGCTATCGCGGCGAGGCACGCATGAACCCATTTGAACTCTTCGATCTCGATCCATCACTCGGCCTCGCCGAGATAACGCAACAGCTCCGCGAGCGGATGGAAGGCGCAGCGACCGAGGAGGAGCGGGACACCCTGCGTAGGGCGTGGGAGACTCTCACCCTCGTGCCGCAGGACCGCTTCCGGCTTGCCCTGTCGACGCCGCCCAGCTCGGGCGAGAGAGACGCGTCGCCGCACTTCGAGTCCTCAAGAAACGGATTTGGGATTGATGTGCTCAATGAAATTGACTTTATTAACCTCTGCGAGTGAGTGACCGCTATGCGCATCGACAGGCCAGTGGGCATTGACCTCGGAACCACCAACTCTGAGATCGCAGTTTTGGATCCCTCCGAGGCACAGATCCACCTCTACGTTGACCGGTTTGGCCGAAAGACGGTGCCCTCCGCGGTCGTCTATGACGCGAAGGAAGGCAAGTGGCTTGTCGGTCACGCGGCGCGTTCGAGGCGAGGGAAAGACCCTGCGCCCATCGAATCCATCAAGCGCAAAATGGGTCAGCGAACGCTCGTCGACGCGGGAATAGGCCAGCAATCGCCCGAGGAAATATCGTCACGAATCTTGACTGAACTCGTCGAGAGGCTGCGCGAGCAACTGCAAGCGAAGACGCGGGAGGGAGTGACGGTGGCGGTGACCCGCGCCGTCATCACGGTGCCGGCCTACTTCGATGCGCCACAGGTGGAGGCGACCAAGCGCGCAGGCGAGATTGCGGGCCTTGAGGTCCTCGGCGTGCTTCAAGAGCCGACCGCAGCGGCGATGATGCACGTGTGGAAGCACGCCCTCGGCGATGGCAACTACCTCGTCTACGACCTCGGTGGTGGGACGTTCGACGTGTCGGTCGTGCGTGTTGTCGGGGGCGAGTACCAGGTGCTCGCGATCGAGGGCGACAACTACCTCGGCGGGGACGACTTCGACCGGCGCTTTGCCGAGTACATGCGCGATAAATTGTGCAAACAAGGTTACGATTTGAGCCTCGACGTGCTTGGCGATCGGGACGACGCTCGGCGATTTGTTGCGCTGATGTCGCTCGCGCAGCAGGTGAAAGAGTCGCTGACGACCGGGGAGTTTGTCCCCGTCTCACGCCAAGATGTGACCGTCGATCGCGCCGGTGAGAGCGTGAGCGTCGATTTTGAAGTGAGCCGAGAGAGTTACGAAGCGCTGATTGGCGACCTTGTCGACAAGACCATGGCGTGTGCCGAAAAGGCGCTCGTGCAGTCCCAGGCGGCGGCCGAAGTCGGTATCGCGGACATCGACCGGATCATGCTCGTGGGAGGTTCGACTCGCGTTCCACTGGTGAGGCGAGCTGTCGAGAAGCTCGCGTCGTCGTGCAAAAACAGCGAAGTGCTCGCCGATGACGTGGACACGTCTGTTGCGCTCGGGGCCGCGCTCTATGCGGCCCAGCTCGGTGGCTTTCGCGTATCGACAGACAGTGCGTCGCTTTCTATTGTGACTCCACTTGTGACGAAGACGGACGACATCCGCATCGGGGTTCGGTTTGAGCGTGTCCCCGATGGCTGCACGAGCGTTCGCGTCGAGACCGCCGACGCGCTGGTAGCGACCCTCGGTGGGCCGTTTGACCGCGAGAAGACCGAGCGCCTGACCATCGCCATGGGTGAGGCGAGTGAGGTCGCGATCGAGGTTGCGTTCATCAAGGGCCAAATATTGCTCGAGACGTTACAATTTGCCGTCTATCGGGGCGAGGCCAAGACGCGCGCCTCGGGGCTGTCTCGCCCGTCGGTGCTCGCCAAGGACATCTACCTTGAGGTCGCGCGCAGCGGGCGTCGCGATCGCAAACTCCTGATGGCCAAGGGCATGAGCCTTCCTGGGACGAGCGAGCACACTTTCGCCACAACCGATCAGAGTGGACTCGTTGTGCTGAGGTTGCTTCAGGGGCGCCTTCCGATCAAGACACTCGCGTTCGAGGTGCCAGCCACGCTTGTGGTCGGCACACAGGTATTGCTTCGCCTCAAATGCAGCGAGGCGATGTCGCTCGAGGCCGAGGCGATCGTCAGTGGCGCCAAGTTTTGGGCGCAGGTGGAGCCGGCGGAGCTCTCCCGTTTTCAAACCAAGCAGGACGTCGAGACGCTGCTCGAGCGCGGTGAGCGCGCGCTTCACGAACGCGTGTCAAGCGACTTCGAGCGGCTCGAACTCAATGGGCTCGTTGTCTCGGTGCGCGAGGCCCTGCGCACCGATCCCGACAAGCTGGAATCGGTCGGCCAGCGCCTCTCTTGGCTACTCGATTCACTCGGCGATGGGGACGGTTCTGCGCTCTCGCCCCACCTCGATCGGTTCCTTGACGAGGTGGCGTTTGCTCGCTCTGTCGTCTACCGGAACCAGGGGACTGTCTTTGGCCTGTCGCGCGAAGATTGGGAAAGAAAGTTGACCGCACTCGAGGGGCGGGGACGCGAGGCCTACTACGCCGAAGACGCGCCGATGTACAAGGACGCGAATCGCGAAGCAGAGGCTCTTCGGCGAACGATTTCACGGGCGGAAAGCGCGCAGACCGATATCGACGCGCCTGAGTACATTGCGCGATGGATCGAATCGCTTCAGGCCTACGGGCGTCGTGTGCGCGAGGCGCTGGGTGAGTTCGCAACCAGTGATTCGCCAGAGGTCGCGGCCGCGCAGCGTGCACAGCTCGAGGCGCTGCGCACGACAATGGCGCGTGATTTCGAGGGTCCGCTTTCTGCCATGCGCAACGAATCGCCCGTCGGTCGCATTGGAGCTCCGCTCGCGCGGCAGCGGCTCGCCGATCTCGAAACGGTAGCGGATCGCGCGACGCAGGCGCTCGAGCGCCTCGGGCGCCTTGGGCTTGTGGCGGATCGATGAGCACAGGCCTGCGTGACCCAAGTCCCCACGTTCGGGCGACGGCGGTCGATGCGATCGCGAAGCGTGGAGGCCACGATGTTCTGATGGCGCATGCGCGCAGGCTGCACATTCATCTCTCGCAGGCAGAGATCGATAGGCTCGCGGCTCATGGGGACGGCAAGGCGACGCTTGCGCTCAAGCAGTTGATCGAGCGCATCGTTGCGGTGAAGCGCGCCCCCGCGCAGGCCGTTTCTGCGCTACGCGGGCTAGGAAGAATCGATTTCTCGATCGATGCCTGGCTCGCCTTCGCCAACGAGAGACCCATGCCTCGCAACGCGTCTCCAGACGGTACGGCGGCGCTGCTCGTGGAGTGTGTTCGCGAGCAAAATGAAGCCCGCTGTGCGGACGTAGTCAAGCTGGTGGACGATGTGCCAGTAAACCGTGTGACGGTGTTGCTCTGGACATCGCTCGGTCTGGCGCTTGGCCTGCCGCGCGTTTCGGGTGCCGCGGCGTTGATCGCGCAACGGTGGTTGGCGGACGATGACACGATTGTTCCCGTGCGTGGTTACATTTGGGCCGGGCAGCGGCTGCAAGCTGCAGGGGCTGACGCCACGCGCGCCTTTGAGTGTGCGATCTGGATGCGCGAACCGGGCGCTGAGGGTGCCCTAGCCGACGAACTCTTGCGACAGGCCTGGCGCCGCCGAAGCGAGGGCGACGTGCGAGGAGCATTGGCGCTCGTACGTCGAGCGACAACGGCGGCAGGCGCGCTACGGACCTGAGCACTCGCTCGCTCTTGTGGCCGAACACGCTGCCTGCGAATCGCGGAGCGCTACGGACAAAGTCAAGTAACTGGACGATATGCCTTCGCTAGCCGCTGAGGAAATGTCTAGCCTTGCGGGCAGTGCCACGCCGGTCGGGAGGTCCACAAAATGGCCCGGTGAAAGCCCGAGAGTCTCGGCGATCGCATCTTGGCTTGCGGCTTCAAGATCGCCCGCCGTCCACTCCGCGATCGCGCGGTCGCCGATCGTGAGTGCACCTCTTACGTCGCTGAGCGGTGCTGTCCCATCGTTGAACCAGACGAACATCAGCTTTGGCGTCGCGCCGGTGGCGCAATCCTTCCACTCAGCACCGTCGCGGTAGAGCTGGCCAGGGAAGGCGGCCTGTTCGCCACCCGGCTCGGACGCGTAGCAGTTGCTGTGCTTCTCTCCGCTCTTCAGTCGGATGCGCGGACTCGCAAGGATGTGCGCGCTGGTTCCCTCGGCTGGATAGAAATGCCGCATGAACGCGACGTCGTAGGCGCTGAGCACCGACAGATTGCCTTGCATCGTCGAGATAAGATCGCGGTCGGCCTCGGGCCAGTCCGTGGTGTGGCCCATCCCGAAGCCGTGGCCAAGCTCGTGGGCGACGCCGCTGACCCGCGGGTAGTCCTTCGATGTAGGGTCTGAAAAGTGATCGTAGCAGTTACGATTGATTGACACGACGAAGTTGCTGACTTTGCCGGTGCCGCGGGACCAGCCGCCCTTGTCGCCGCCGCGATATCGACAGGTGTTCATGACCCAGCTGGTGCAGGTTGCGTCGGTCTTGTCGGGGTGGCACGGGAAGCCCGCGTACGCTTGGTCGAGCGTATCGACGTACTCAATGTGGCTGACTGTTGGTGGCGTACTGAACAACTCGGCGACGCTTCGGTGGGGTTCGTCGGTGACGGTGACGCGTGCGTCGCTCGCCACAACGGTGTTGTAGAGGCCAACGGCGCCTTCAATCTCGAGGCGCGCGGCTGAGCCTGCGGGGAAGTGATCGCTGCAGACCGCAAGCGCCAGCTGACCTGACGCGAGCGACGACGCCGTGTGTTTGCTCCACCGCAGCTGAGACGTTGTGCGCTGGTTGTCGACGCCCAGTTGGAACGAGAGGGGCGCGGCGACGGTGCTTGCATCGGGAGGGGGTTCGGCAGCGATGGACCCGCACGCGGCCTGGGTGAGCGCGATGACCCCGAGGCTCAGACGCGTCATCGCGGCAGCACCGCGAAGACTTCTTGTGCGTGGATGCCAGGGTCGACGTCGGGGAACACCTTGAGGACCTTTCCGTCGTGGCCGATGACGAACGTGACGCGCGCGGTCAGCCCAGCGAAGCGTTTGACACCGTATGCGTTCGCGATCGATCCGCTTTCGTCGGAAGCAAGTGGAAAGGGGAGCTTGTGGTCGGCGCGAAAGTTTTCGTGCGAGGCCTCGGAGTCCGACGACACGCCGATCAGCGTGGCGCCCCTCCGCTCGTACTCATTGAAGTTGTCACGAAAAGCGCATGCTTCCTTCGTGCAGCCAGGTGTTCCGTCCTTCGGATAGAAGAAAACGACCGCCGCTTTGCCATGCAAGCTCGCGAGTGTGAAGCGTCTGCCCGAAGCATCACGCGCCGCAAAATCAGGAGCTGCTGTGCCGATCGTCAAGAGTCCTGACCCTCCGTCGGGGCGCCTAGGGGCTGCCACGAGCGCGTAGCAGCCAAGAGCTGCGAGGCCGACGAGAGCGACAACAAGAATGTGCTTGCGCGACATGTGTGCAACGTAATCCTTCGCGGGGGCGTTGGCGATTGCGCACTTTTGCCTGGGAAGGGTGTGAACTGCCGTTGGCGGTCATCGCGCGGTTGGGTCGTATTTGACGGGTTTGTCGCCGCTTTGCGGCAACGAAGTCCGTGGCATACCGGTTGCGTAGATTTGCGCATGCCGCTTCGACCGGACCGCCTTCTGCTTCGCCTTTTTCGCAGCCTGGGAGTGGGGGGCCTCGCGACCCTCACCGACCTCATGGCCCTTACGCTTCTTGTGAGCGGAGTCGGTGTCCCATCTCGCGCCGCGAGCATTCCGGCTCTTGTGCTCGGTGCGGTCGTTCAATTCGTGGGCAACAAGCGCTTCGCGTTTCGCGATCGGTCGCCCGACTGGGCGAGGCAAGGCCTTCAGTTCGCGGGCGTGGAGATGCTCGGCTTCGCGGCGAACGCGCTCCTCTTCGACCTGCTCGTGACGCGTACGCCGATGCCGTATGTGGTCGCGCGCTGCCTCGGTAGCTTCTTCGTCTACGTGGCGATTTGCATGCCGCTATGGACACGCATCTTCAAACACGTCGAGGAAGCATGATGCTCAACTTATTGTGCCTCATCGTGATCGCACTATGCCTGTCGTGGACCACGTTCGGACTTCTCGCAATAGGCGCACACAGCAAGAAGCCCGTCGCCATCCTCAAGCACGAGCACCCCGGCGTAACGATTCTCAAGCCGCTGTGCGGGACCGACCCTGGCCTGGTGAGCAACCTCGAGTCGTTCTTCAATCAGGACTACGCGCGGTACGAAATCGTGTTCGGCATCGAAGGCTCCCAACCTGCGCTTGTCGCGCTCGTCGAAGCGCTGCGACTTCGTTATCCCGCGGTGAGTACCAAGGTCGTCATTCACCAAGGCGGCTCAGGGCTCAACCCGAAGGTGCGCAACATTCGGCACATGGTGGAGCACGCCGCATACGACCTTCTGTTGATCAGCGACAGCAACATCAGTGCCCCGCCAGAGTATGTGCAAGATGCAATGGACACGTTTCTTGACGATCCCGAACACACCGGCGTCGTGACCAACCTGTTCGTCGGATACGGCGAGAGCACGCTCGGCTCAGCGCTCGAGAACGTGCAGCTCAATGGCTTTTGCGTAGCAGGGGCGGCGCTTCCCACGCTTCTTGGCGATGCGTGCGTTGTGGGCAAGTCGATGCTCTTTTCGCGCCGAACCCTCGAAAAGGTCGGTGGCTTCGAGAAGGTGTCAGACGTGCTCGCCGAAGACTTCGTGATGGGCAAGATGTTCCAGCACGCTGGGTACAAAGTGCGCCTCGCGAACGTGGTGCTGCGCAACATGACGCAGAATCTCTCGGTGCAAGCGTTCTTCGATCGTCACGTGCGCTGGGCGATGTTGCGCTTGCGCTTGCGGCCCGCCGCCTACCTGCTCGAGCCGTTCACGAGTCCATTGTTCACGTTGCCGTTTGCGTGGCACTTGATGGGGCGAGACGCGCTCTTCTTGGTGATGGCGCTTTGGCAGCTGCGCGACGTCGCCCAGTGGCTCATTCTGCGTGGGCCGCACGCGAGTGTTCTGCCGATGGTGCTCGCACCGGTGCGCGATGCGCTGTCACTTTTGGCGTGGGCGGTCGCGCCTTTCAAGAAGCACGTTGTGTGGCGCGGAACGCGTGTTCGGCTGGGCGCGGGCACGCTGCTGTTTCATGAGGCTACCCTCGCACCTTGAACGACCTTTCGCGCGCCTGAGGCGACTTCCGCTACATGACCGGTCCATCGGCGGCGTCTAATGACGAGGTGGAGGCGGAGATGAAGAAGGTGTCAGGTTCGCGGCGCGCGGTCCGTGCTTTGGCGTTGTTGATCATGGGTGGCTTTGGCATTTTGCCCGCGCTCGAATCCTCTGAGTCCGTTGCCGCGCCTGGCGCTGCGCGCGCCTCGTCGGAGGGTGAGAAGCTGATCCAGCGTGTGTGCACTCTTGTCCCCCAATGTGGAAATCAAGAGAGCATGGCAAAGGCGCTATTGGCTCTTCCGTTGCTGAAGGAAGCGAAGGATCCGGTGATTCAGAGCGTGCTCGCGAGCAAAGGCAAGTTGCCGATCACCAAGCTCGATGAAGTCGTTCGTCACCTCGGAAAGAAGCTGCGCGACTCGAGCGCGAAGAACAAACGGTTTTCTCTCGACGTGAACATTGATGCGGCGGGTCGCGAAGTGGCACTTGAGTTGGCCGCGGAACTCAATCCACACGCGGTTGCGAAAGCCGTCGTGACGGCGAATCTCTGCCGCTCAAAGAGTTGCTCGAAGGAAGCGGACGCGGTGCTTCACACGTGCAGCTTTCTCGCGCAAAAGACCTCGAGCCGTCCGGTCACCGAGCCGTTGCCAAAACAGATGGCCAACGTGACGCAAAACAGGCGGGGGGCCGGTTCGTACCTTGCGCAGCGCACGGCGTGGATTTGCCTCGCCGAACTCGAATACCGAACCGCGCTGGGGCTCGAAGGCGCAACTGATCTTGCGTATGCGAGCATCAAGAAGGCCGCCCTCTTGATGGCGCAAGGCGCAGCGAGGTCAGCGCCGGTCGACAAAATTGGACCCTTGAAGTGCAAGGGATCGTCGGCGAGCACCGCGGCGCTCTTTCAATGCACGCAGCCGCCGGGTGGCGCGACCCCGCCTTCGACGCCGGGCGGCCCGGCACCGATTGATCCAGTAAACGGTGCCGCGATGTCGGGCGGCGCGATGGGCCCCGGTGGCATCGCACAAGGCGTAACGAACACTGTGCCGTCGGAGTATCTACCGGGGGCTTGTTACGGCATCGATCCGATGAAGCTCTATGGCGGCGGCATTTCAGACGATGACCCGGGAAGCGCGGGCGGGACCAGTCCACCGACCGGCACCGGAGGCGGGACGCCGCCTGCGGGTACGGGTACGACCGGAGGTGGGACGCCGCCTGCGGGTACGGGTACAACCGGCGGTGGCACGCCGCCTGCGGGTACGGGAGGCGGCGGAACATCCGGAGGGCCCATCACCGGCCCAAATGTGGGTCCGGCCGATACCGGAATCAAGTTACCGCTCGGGTTGAAAGACATCAACACCGACAAGGGACTCGACTTTGGGAGTTGGAACATCAACGGTGGTGCGTTTGGCCAAGGCGGGAAACTTCCTGGCGGTGGAGGCAGCCCGATTGGCGACGGTGGCTGGGTTGGTGGCGGTGTGAGCTGGATGCCAACGCCCGATTCGGACACGGCGCCTTCCGCATGCGGCCAATCGTTTTCCATGGCGATGGCTGCGTGCCTCACGGCGTTCGGGAGCGAACAAAGTAACGTGTCGTGCGGATCCGGCATCCAGTCGAGCACGGGCTCCGGCGCGAATCCTCTCGCGATGCCTGATCCCGATCACGCCCAGTCCATGCAATGTGGCTGCAAAGCGAAGAATGGCGGAGGATCGCCAGGCGGATCGTCGTCGACACGCTCGAGTACCGATACGGGTTCGGCAGGCTCCACCAAGAAGAAGGGCGCTCAAAAGTGCTGCCCGGCGCTATGCACGGTCGCGGATGAAGGTGCTGGCTCAATGTGTTCGCAGTGCGGCGGGGGCACACCTTCTTGCGCAGGGGGCGGAAGTGCGGATCTCTCAAAGCTTGGATTCTGCGGCGCGTTCGGCAACGATCCAAGGTTCGTCAAACTGTGCGGCATGATCGATCCCGCGCCGTTTATGGCGATGAAGGCGGCATCAACGATGGGCGCTAAATTCAACAAGCCCACCCAAGCGAACCAGCAAAAGACAGCGGATCCCTTCACAAAAAAATCGGGCGCGAGTTCAAGCAAGCCGTAAGCGACATCACTTCACGCGCCATTCTGCCGACACGAAGAACGCCCTGCCCGGCAGCGGGTACCCAATCAAATCGTACCGCGGCTGATCGATTAAGTTCTGCGCAAACGCGCGCACCGACCACGCGCCCCCAAAGTGCGTGAGCTCGGCTTCCACATCAAGCGAGCCTTGCTCGGGAATGCGAACGAGCCCCGCAGGATCAGCCGTTCGGTTCGATTGGTAAACGTACCTGACTTCGAGTCGCGCGCGGTCCAGCCGCAGAGCAGGCACGCGCCCGCTGCGGACTTCAACCCGTGGAGCAAGCACAAGACGAGAGCGAAAGGGCAGCGGCATCGCGTCGCCTGGAATCGACATGTCTTGTGCGTCGAGGAAGGTGGCGTTCACCTCCATGAGCAAGAACGACCAAGGCGACACACCAAGCTGCGTCTCGACACCGAGCGTGCGGCTCTCGCCCACATTGAACGCGCGCAGGTAGCTGAGGCTTGCGCGACGAAATGCGATCAGATCATCGACAAAGCGCGCAAAGCCAAACGCTTCGCCGTAGACGACTCCCGTTTTCCCAAGCGGCGTGCGCCCCTTGGCTCCGACGTCAAATACGTAACCATTCTCGGTACGAAGCTCCGGATTGCCACGCGCAGCGCCCGAGATGCCGTACAGCTCGCCGAGCGTTGGAACCCGTCCGTAACGCGCAGCGCTTGCAGATAGTTCCACATCTTGACCTAGTGCGTAGCTCGCCGAAGCACGCAACATAGGCTGTGTCGAGGTCGGGCCGATCGGGGGATTGTCGAGCGTTCCGGGCATCCGCAAGGGGCCGTTCGTGGACTGATGTTCGAGTGCGCCGACGAACCTGAAGCCAATTTTTTCGCTGAGGGCGAGGTCCATTTGAACGCCGGGCCGTAGAAAAAAGCGGTCGGCGCTTGCCGAGGGCTGCGCAAGGGGCGCAAGCGTAAGCTGTTCGGTGGATAGTCGAATACTCGGTGCAAGTGTGACGCGTGCACTCATTTTCAGATGAACCTCAGAGCCACTCTCCGCACGCGCGCCACGCACGGTGGTTCCTGCCGCACCGAGGCCAAGCTCAAACTCGGGATCGTGGATGCGACTCTTGGCCACGAGCGCATGTGCAAAGCCGCGCCACTCGCAACTGGTGCCACAAGGCAACGTGGCGGAGATGCCGAGCAGCTCACGATCAAACCGTGCGCGCGCCGACCGTGTGGGCAAGAGCGCGAGTCCCGGAACGCCCTGTTTGCGCGACACCACGTTTGCAACAACGTCGAGTCTGCCTCGGTCACCCAGCTTGACGGTTCCCAGCGACCACGCGTCCCAGGTTGCGGCGTCAGCGTTCGTACGCTGCGCGATGCGATCGTCATTGGTTACAAATCGAGTGCCGCGATCGTCAAGAAACTTGTAGTCGTTGCGTGCCCGCTCGTAGCGAACACCCACGAGTGCGCCGGCACGTTCATCGCCGACTTGCGCCCGCGCGAAGTAACCTTCTGTGCCGAAGCTGCCGAGCATGCCTCCCGCTGCGGCTTCCGTTCGTTTCGGCCTGCGTGGCTCGAAGAAGATAGCGCCTGCGATGCCGAGTCGATCGGCCTCAAGGGGTGCGTGCCCGCGATAGATCTCGATACGCTCGATCATCCACAACGGCACAAGCGAGAGGTCGGCTGTGCCCGCGACGTCGTCGTTTAACCGAATTCCCGCGAGGTACACCGGCGTTTGCGCAGAGGTTGCGCCACGGATGCTGGCCGTCGAGAGCGAACCGTAACCGCCAGTGTCCACAATGGCGACGCCCGGCTGTCTGCGCAGAACGTCACTCGCGCGCAAGCCGGGTGCCTCGAGCTCTTCGCGCGGGACGACGGCGGTCGCGCCATGCGGATCTTTTGATGTGCGTTCGGGCGTGCGATGTCGGCCGTGCACGACGACCTCATCGGTGTCTGCGAATGCGGGCGACGCCGTAACGGTCGCACTTACAGCTGAGAAAGCTAGAGCAACGCTGGTCCGCTTACGCACGCTCATGACTGGTAGCTCTGAGCTCTAGTCGGCCGACGTTCAGGGCGAAAGCGTCCGTGTGGCATGGTTCGGAGTTCCCCGATTGGCCGAACATGATGAAGACCGTGGTCGAGTTTGCCGCTGAAGATGAGAACGAAACGCGCATCACGGTCACGTGGGAACCCGTGGGCGATGTGACGGCAGAAGAGCTCGCCACATTCATCGCGGGCCGTCCCGGCATGACGCTCGGTTGGTAACGCATGACGCGTGCCAACCGGCCGATAACCATTATTTTTTTGCGCGGATCGTGAGTTTGATTAGCACGTCATCTTTGATGAGGTCGTCCGCTTTGCCGGCATAGACGATGCCAAAGTCTTTGCGGTTGATACCGAACTCAGCGTCGGCTTCGACCGTATTGCCGATTGCGTGGATAGATGCAGGAAATGAAATTGACTTTGTGACGCCGTGAAGGGTCAGGTTGCCCGTGATGGTGGACAAGGAGCCTCTGTTGACGCCCTCTTTGATTTGCGTCGACACGAAGCTCGCCGTCGGGAACTTCTCGACGTCGAAGAAGTCCGCGCTCTTCAGGTGGCCGGTGAGCTTCGCTTGATCCGTGAACAGTGAAGAGGTGTCGATCTCTACCGAGACGAAAGACTTCTTGATGGTCCCTGTGAATTTGTTGAAGCCGCCTTCGTGCTTGGCCGTGATTTTGGCGCCGACGAAGGCGATCTTCGAGCCTTCGTTTGAGAATGTGAGCGTGGTGGCGCCTTCGTCTTGAGGTTGCGCTGCAGCGGGCGCAACAGGGTTGCTCACCGTTGCCTTGGGGCTGTTCTTGGTTGGATTGGTGTCGCAAGCAGCGAGGGCAGCGAACAAGACGAGGGAAGCGAAAATAGGAGCTGTGCGCATAGATGGTTCCTTTGTGTAACCCGCGCACCTTATGCACGGTGAGGCTGGGCCGTCACGGTCAAACGGGTGGAACGCGGGGTTCGCTTGGTGCGACGAATGGAAGCGCTTCGCGATCCTCGAAGGAGTCGGATGCTGGGAGTATTGAGCGCATCTAGCATGTGATAAAACAAGGGCGTGACGAGCCTCACGAAGCCAAAACACCACGTTCGAATTGTCACTGCCGCGTCGCTATTTGACGGGCACGACGCGGCGATCAACATCATGCGCCGCATCCTTCAGGCCTCGGGCGCTGAGGTGATCCACCTGGGGCACAATCGGTCCGCTGCCGAGATCGTCGAGTGCGCCATTCAAGAAGACGCGCAGGCCATCGCAGTCACGAGCTACCAGGGTGGCCACGTCGAGTTCTTCAAGTACATGTTCGACCTCTTGAAGGCGCGAGGTGCAAAGACGCGCATCTTCGGCGGTGGTGGCGGCACGATTCTGCCTTCCGAAATCACCGAGCTGCACGACTACGGCATCGCCCGCATCTACTCGCCCGACGACGGTCGCGCGATGGGTCTCGAGGGCATGATCGCCGACGTGATCACCAAGTCCGATTTTGAGATGCGTGACGCGCGGTTAGACAAGTACATTGACGACGCGAAAAAGTGCGATCCGCAAGCCATCGCGGCGCTCATCACGATCGTTGAGACGCATCCCGAAGCCGCCGAAAGCTTGCGAGCCGCGCTGAACCCGCTCCAAAAAAAGGTACCGGTCCTCGGCATCACAGGCACTGGGGGGGCAGGGAAGAGCTCCCTCGTCGACGAACTCGTACGCCGCTTTGTTACGGACTTCGCCGACAAGACGCTCGCGGTTATCTCGGTCGATCCATCGAAACGTAAATCAGGCGGCGCATTGCTTGGCGACCGCATTCGCATGAACGCGATCTTCAACCCGCGCGTCTACATGCGATCGATGGCGACGCGCGAGGCCAACCTCTCGGTGAGTAAGCACGTGCGCGAAGCGATCGCGATCTGCAAAGCCGCCGGCTTCGATCTGATCATCGTCGAGACGTCGGGCATCGGCCAGTCCGACACTGAAGTGACCGACCTCGCGGACGCATCGCTCTACGTGATGACCAGCGAATACGGCGCTGCCACCCAGCTCGAGAAAATCGACATGATCGATTTCGCCGACGTGATCGCCATCAACAAGTTCGACAAAGCAGGTTCGCTCGACGCACTTCGCGATGTAAGAAAGCAATACAAGCGCAGCAGAACTCTCTTCGCGGCCGATGACGACTCACTGCCCATCGTCGGAACGATCGCGTCGCAGTTTGGTGATCCCGGCACAAGCCGGCTCTATCGGCTTCTCATCGAGACGCTCGAGAAGAAAACGGGAGTCGCCTTTCATTCGTCACTCGAAGTGCCCAGTATCGAAAGTGCGAAACTCGCGATCGTGCCTCCGCAGCGCGTGCGCTACCTCGCCGAGATCGCCGAAGACAGCGATCGCTACCACGCGTGGGTGAAGGAGCAGGCGCAGATCGCGCGGCAGCTCTATCAACTCAAGGGCGCAATCGCGCTCGTGAAGGGAAGTGGAGCCGAGCTGCGCGAGCGCTACTTGCATATCGAGTCAACGCTTGCGCGTGAGTGCAAGACGCTGCTCGACGAATGGCCGGCGACCAAAGCGCGGTACGGCGCGAAAATGGTCCAGTTTCAGGTACGAGGTAAGGTCATCGAGCAAGAGCTCACCAGCGAATCACTATCGCGCCTTTCGATCCCAAAGGTGTCGCTGCCTCGGTTCGAAGATTGGGGTGACATTCTCACGTGGCAGCTCACCGAAAATGTACCGGGCGAGTTTCCTTTTGCGGCCGGTGTCTTTCCGCTCAAGCGCGAAGGCGAAGATCCGGCGCGCATGTTTGCAGGCGAGGGCGGGCCCGAACGGACGAACAAGCGCTTTCACTATGTGTCGCGTGGGCTTCCAGCCAAACGCCTGTCGACCGCATTCGACTCGGTTACGCTTTATGGAGAGAACCCCGATCATCGGCCAGACATTTACGGCAAGGTCGGAAATAGCGGCGTCAGCGTTGCGAGTGTCGACGACGCTAAGAAACTCTACAGTGGTTTCGATCTTGCCTCGCCCACCACTAGCGTGTCGATGACGATCAACGGGCCCGCGCCCATGTTGCTCGGCTTCTTCTTCAACGCGGCGATCGATCAACAGTGCGAGCGGCACATCCGTGCAGAAGGGCTTGTCGGACAGGTCGAAAAGAAAATTGACCAAATATACGCCGAGAAGGGTGAGTCACGCCCCGCCTACAACGGTGCGATCCCTGAAGGCAACGACGGCCTCGGCCTCGTGCTCCTTGGCGTGAGCGGCGACGAAGTGTTGCCGCGTGATGTCTATGAGAAGATTCGCGCAGCCACGCTTGCGCAGGTGCGGGGCACCGTGCAGGCCGATATTTTGAAAGAAGACCAGGCGCAAAATACGTGCATCTTCTCGACCGAATTCGCGCTCCGCATGATGGGCGACATTCAGCAGTTTTTCATCGACGAAAAAGTTCGCAACTTCTACTCGGTCTCGATCAGCGGCTACCACATCGCCGAAGCCGGTGCGAACCCGATTAGTCAACTTGCTTTCACGTTGGCCAACGGCTTCACGTTCGTCGAGTACTACCTCTCGCGCGGCATGAACGTTGACGACTTCGCGCCGAACTTTTCGTTCTTCTTCTCGAACGGTCTCGACCCCGAATACACGGTAATCGGCAGGGTTGCGCGCCGCATTTGGGCAAAAGCGATCAAGTACAAGTACAAAGGGAACGATCGGTCGCAGAAGCTCAAGTACCACATTCAAACCAGCGGCCGGAGCCTGCACGCGCAAGAGATCGCGTTCAACGACATCCGCACGACGCTTCAGGCCCTTTGCGCCATTCAGGACAATTGTAACTCGCTCCACACCAATGCTTACGACGAAGCCGTCACCACGCCGACCGAGGAGAGCGTCAGGCGCGCGCTCGCGATTCAGCTCGTGATCAACCGCGAGCTGGGGCTCTCGAAGAACGAGAATCCGTTGCAGGGTGCATTCATCATCGACGAGCTCACCGAGCTTGTCGAGCAAGCGGTGTACACCGAGTTCCGCCGCATCAGCGACCGCGGTGGGGTGCTCGGTGCAATGGAGCGCATGTACCAGCGCACGAAAATTCAGGAAGAGTCGCTCTACTACGAGACGAAGAAGCACGACGGCTCGTTGCCGCTCATTGGCGTGAACACCTTCCTCGATCCGAAAGGATCACCCACGGTGATTCCACCCGAGGTCATTCGCTCGACGCGCGAAGAGAAGGAGTATGCGATCGCTTCGCGCGATGCGTTTCAGCGTCGCAATGCACAGCCTGCTGGTGTCGCACTCGCTCACCTCAAACGCACAGCGGTCGAGCAGGGTAACCTTTTCGGGTCGCTGATGGAGGCGTGCAAGGTGTGCACGTTGGGCCAGATTTCGAGCGCGCTCTACGAAGTGGGCGGGCAGTACCGACGCAACATGTAGTTGCGAGGGCCTGCGATTGACGCGTAACAAGCGAGCCCCTGTCGCGTACATGAGCTTCGCACCCTCACGTATCAACTCGCGCGTGCTAGGATTGAGTCGTGAGCCTAAACGATACTCACCCGAAGATTGAGGCCATCCTCATCGAAGGCTATCGACGGATGAGCGCCGCGGAAAAAATGGCACGTGTGAGGGCAATGTCCGTGGCGGTTCAGGTCCTTGGGCTCGCAGATGTTCGCCGCGCTCATCCAGATGCCGACGAGCGCGAGCTTGCTCTGCGCCTTGCATCGCGTCGCCTTGATGCCGAAACCATGCGCCGCGCGTTCGGTTGGGACCCTGAATTAGAGGGGTTCTAACCTTGTTGGGAGACCCGCTCCTCGTCGTGGCAAAAATTGGCAAGGTGCTTGACGAACTGGGCATTCGCTACGTTGTCGGTGGATCGGTGGCTAGTTCTGTGTATGGCGTGCCCCGCGCGACGCAGGATGTTGATCTCGTGGCCGAACTATTCGGTAAGCATGTGGACCCCCTCGTCGCGATGCTTGCGAACGATTTCTACATCGATGCCGAGATGATTCGCGACGCGATTACACGGCGGGCGAGCTTCAACGTTGTGCATCTCGGGACCATGTTCAAGGCCGACATTTTTCTTTTCAAGCGTGAGCCGTGGATGGAAAGCGAGATGTCGCGCGGTCGTCTCGAAACGCTTGCGACCGAGGCTGGGCCGGTCACGATTCGCTTCGCTTCGCCAGAAGACACGCTGCTTCATAAGCTCGTCTGGTTTCGCGCAGGCGGTGAGATCTCGGAGCGCCAGTGGGGCGACGTCCTCGGGGTGCTCAAGATACAGGGAGTGCGACTTGATCAGCACTACCTTGAGGCGTGGGCTCCACAGCTCGGCATCGCGGATCTCTTGCAGCGGGCGCAAACGCGCTGACACGGAATTGCCGAGGTCTTGTTTGGACGCGGCGGGAGTGTCGACACGCACACCGCAAGGCCGCACTCATGGAAATTGCCCGCCCGTACGGTTTCGGGCACCTTCGCCGCGTCAGCGTCCACGCGCGACACGAAGGCTCAGGGATCTAGACATGGGCCTTCATCTGTGCGCGGTCGTGCTCATCACCTGCGAGATGTCGTGAGTCGTCGCCACTTCTCGGCCGGTGGCTCGATGTGAAGATTTCTCCGCTTTCAGGCCGCCGTTAACATTGCCAAACGCCGGAGTGGGACCGAGCGCTTCCCGTCGCGAGCACTGCGTTCGCGACGAAAGTCTACTCGCTTGACCAATTCTCAGACAAAGTTTGGCAAGGCGCGGGTAAGCAGCAGCGCCTTGCCCTCGCGGAATGGTGGCGCGGGGCATCTCGAAGGCGAGACGATATTCGCGAATGTTTCGACGTCGAACCGCTCAAGGAGACGGCGGCCAAACTCGCTGGCGAAGCGCTCGCCACACTCCCGCCAACACCTTCACACCTGAGGGCCGAACGTCGCAAACAGCGTGAACAAAATGCGCCTCCGACATGGCGCGACATGTGGGTGCTGCTATGCCCCGTGGTGGAGGACAGGGGATGTCAAAAGTCTACGTCGCAGCCGGTGCGCTGCTTTTTGCGGCCTGCGCTGTCGCGGAAGAGCCGCGTTTTGGGGATTCGCCAGGGAACCACCCGGTCCAGGACGAGCCACCGTCGGCACTGGGCCAAACCACCCGAGCGCCCCGATGTGGCGATCAGACCTGCGATGCGACCGAGAGCTGCACGACGTGTCCGACCGATTGTGGGCAGTGCCCAAAGTGCGCGCTTGCGCCTTCGTGTACCTCAGCCGTTTCGGTGCCGGCCTCCACTGCCCATCAAACTAACCTGGATATCAAAGAAGATAGTCCAAGCAAGTCGTCGTCAAAGGACACCGGCGCTGCTGCTGCGGGCTGCCTTGACGCACAACTGCGCATGCGGGTGAAGAAGCTGAAGGTCAGCAAGGGCGGTGGCGAGGGCTATTGCGTGGTGACCGCGAGCGATGGCGTCAGTTCGGAAGTGGCCATGACTTCCAAGACGCGCAATCTGGGCAAGGGCGACGAACACTATTTCGACCCGAATGGTTCGATGTTCTGGGGCGCCGGTGGGCTCCGCGCGACGATGAACAACTTGACCATCACGTACAACTGCTTTCGCGTGAAGAGCGACGCTTGGTCAAAGGTCTTCAACGCGATAGCCGATGCGGCGGGTGAGGTAGGCACCCAGGCGGGGGATTACGGCTGGGCCTTCGGTTTGGGTGAGGTGGCGGCGAGTGCGGCGGCGGCTGGCATCAAAGCGGCCAGCGGCGACGAGCTGCGCCTTAACGCGCAGCAGACGATCCATCGCAACGAGCTGTTCTCTCTGACCAACGGGAAGTACTGGACCATCAAGAAGGATGGCGGAGACCTGTTCAATCCGTGGGAGTGGGAGCTAACCGTCGAAAGCTGGGGCTGCGCGGACGCCACCTCCATTCCGCGCTGACGGCCCGCTGGGTCACCCCCCCAACGAAGCCAACGCCGCAAGCAACGCATCGGCGCTGTTGGCCATCTCGTCGGTCGACAGCGAAGGCTCGTCGGCAACTTCGCGTCGCAAGAGGAGCTCGTCCGGAACGTCGAGAAGGAAGCGACTCGGTGTGCGTGGCAGCGCATTGCCACGCGTGACGCGAGCGGTTGCGCGCGACAGGTACAGCTTCGACTTGGCGCGTGTCACTCCGACGTAAAAGAGGCGGCGCTCTTCCTCGATGTCGGCCGGTACGGAATCGGTGAGCTTCGTGTCGAGCGTGCGCGCGTGAGGCAAGAGGCCTTCTTCGAGCCCGATGAAAAACACGACGTCGAACTCGAGGCCTTTTGCGCCGTGCAGCGTTGAGAGCACGACCGCCGATTTTGCGTCGTCATCATCGCCACCAAAGTCGAGCATCAGCGCTTGAAGAAAACTGCCGAGGCTGTCTTTGCCTTGCGCCGCCTCTTGATTGCTGAGTCGTCGCTCGCGGCGTTCGAAGGTGTTGAAGAGCGCTTCGATGTTTCCCCAGCGCCGGCTCGCCGCGTCTTTATTCGGTGACGAGACATCGATGTCCAAACGCAGACCGATCTCATCCGCGATCGCACGAAGCATTGCGCTCGCCGGCTCACCGCGTGACAGCACAGCCTTCGCGTTCTGGATCACACGCTCGAGCACGCGACAACCCGACCGAGTGGGGCTTGGCAAGTGGTCGATGCCGTCGGCGCGCTCCACGGCTTGCCACAGCGTCCAGCCGTTCGCGAAGGCGCCCGTCGTGAGCTTCTCAAGCCCGGTCTCGCCGATGCCGCGCGCGGGATAGTTGATGACACGCCGCAAGCTGATCTCATCGTAACTATTGATGACCACTTTTGCGTAGGCGAGCAGGTCCTTGACTTCTTTGCGCTCGAAAAATTGCGTTCCGCCAATCAGTCGATAGGGCACGCCGTTTTCGCGCAGGGCCGCCTCGATGAGCATGCTCTGGCTGTTCGAGCGATAGAGAACCGCGATTTCTTCCGGCTTGATTCCCGCTTTTGTGTGCTTGCGCGCTTCACGTGCGACGAACGACGCCTCGGCTTCGGGTGTGCTTGCGACGACGGCTTCAACGGGGTCGCCTCCGGTCTTCGACGTAAACAGGGCCTTCGGATACTTGGCGTCCGTGCGCTTGGCGATCGCTGCGTTGGCGACGGCAAGGACGGGGCTCACCGAGCGGTAATTCTGCTCAAGTTTGATGACCTTTGCGCCTTTGAAGTGGTCCTCGAATTCGAGGATGTTTCGCACGTCGGCGCCTCGCCACGCGTAGATGGACTGGTCGTCGTCGCCCACCACGCAGATGTTGCGATAAGGTTCAGAAAGTTGACGAAGCAGCTGAAGCTGCGCGCGGTTCGTGTCCTGATACTCATCGACCATGAGGTAGCGGTAGCGCTCTCGCCATCGCTGCAGGATCGCGGGCTGCGATTCCCACAGACGCGCGACTTCGCAGACGAGATCGTCAAAGTCGTACGCGCGAAACTGCCGAAGGGCCGATTGGTACTTCGGAAAGATCAATTTAGCCATCTCGTCGTACTCGTCGACTTCGGGCATGTCGTCGGCGTGCATGAACGCGTTCTTGGCGTTCGAAATGCGCGACAAAATGGCGGATGCGTCGAGGTTGCGTCCGACGTTGATCGACCGCATGCACTCTTTGATGGCACCGAGGGCGTCACCTTGGTCGAAGATCGTAAACGTCCCACCGAGGGCTCGGCGTTCCTCCTTGAGGACCTGCAAGCCAAACGAGTGAAAGGTCGAAATTGTCAACGCGCTTGATGAAGCGCGACCCTTTGGGCCAAGCAGCTGCGCAACACGTTCGCGCATTTCGCCTGCGGCCTTGTTGGTGAAGGTGAGCGCGACGATGGCGCGAGCGGGCACGCCCTTTTCGAGAAGGCGCACCATCCGTTGTGTGATCACCCGTGTTTTCCCGGAGCCGGCGCCCGCGAGAATCAGAAGCGGCCCCTCTTGATGCTCGACCGCTTCAAGTTGCGCAGGGTTCAGCCGGAGCGACATGGGGGGTGCTTATCAATCACAGCTTGCGTGTTGCGGCCAGCATGCGTACCAAAAAGGCCATGTCTGATCTCAAATCTCAGCGTGTTCGAAGCTTTTCATTTGTGGCCATTGCGGCAGTTCTTGCGGCGTGCGGACCTGCTGCAGCTCCAAACGTGCCGGTGGTTGTCCAGACCGAGAGCGCGCCGAGCGTGGTGCCCTCCAAGGAAGTGAAAGCGCTGCCGACCGGCGACACCAGCGCCGTTGCCGCGCCGAATTCGCTCGTGGTGAGTGGCCACATCCGAAGTTTGAGTGAGTTCGAAGCGAACCTCGGCCAAGGTGCGGGGTCGTTTCTTGGCAATACGTTCGGAGAGGCGCGCGACACGTTCGACCTCGCCCAACCGATCGACTTCGCGGTCGTGGCGGGCGGAGTGGGCCGAACGCTCAAGGCCGAGTTTGCCATTTCGCTTCCGCTCAAGAACAACACGCTCACGCGAACGTCGCTTGAGCACGAGAACGCCGTGATCGAAAAGGACGGCATTCTGTACCTCGAGGGCAAGCACGGCGATGAGTCGAAGACCCGGTGTGCGGTCGCCCCATCGTTCGGCGCAGTAACCCATCGCATGATCTGTGCAGGCGATGGTGCTTCGCTCGAGGCGCTGGCGCCGTACCTGGCACGCACGGTGACTCGCGAAGAGGTCAAGAATCTTGTCGCTGTGCATTTCGACATCCATCCGCTGCAGGAAACCGTGCGGTCTTTTCGCGCGCTGGGTGAGTCGGAGATTCAAGACCGTATGGGTCGCAAAGAGCGTGAACTGTTCGGACCGGTGCTTGGCCGAATGCTTGATGCGTATGTCGACTTTGCAGGCGACATGTCGACGGGTGACTTGTTGATGGACTCGGGCCCAACCGATACGACTGCCGTACTGACCTTCCATTTTGAGTCTTCGAAGTCGATTCTCACGAGGAGCGCACTTGAGCACTCCGAGCGCACCGCGCCGCCGGCCGAGTCGTTCTTGCAGATGCCCAGAGACGCTCAACTCGCGGGCTCGTATAGCGGGGTGCCGAAGCTCGCGAAAGAGTGGATCGGTGAGTTCAAGGGCACTCTCAAGACGGCAGTCGATCAGCTTCCTAGCGGTGGCAAGTTCGGCAAGGAGAAGACGCAGGCAGTCAAGATGATTTCCGACCTTGCGGATCTGTTGCTTGCCGATGCGCCGGCCGCTTATGGGGTTGGCTATCAAGGCTCGGCCAAGAGGCTGGCGCGGCATCCCGAGAGCGCGTGGTTTGCACTCGTACAAGACGTGCCGGTCAGCAAGTGGGTAGCGATCGGAAAGCAGATTCCTGTACCGAAAGAGGCGGCGGGGCTAGTCAAGTTCGGCCCAGCGGCCGCAGCTCGCCACTTGCCCGCGGGCTCGTTCACCCTGGAGCTCACACCGCCGCGCCAACCCACTTATGTGCTTGCGTTCATCCCGCTTGGGAAATCCAAGACGCTCGTCGCGTTCGGAGGTTCAGAAGCAGCGCTTCAGCGCGTGGTCGCGAGCGTGTCCGGCCAAGGCAAGACCGGACTCGGAACCGTTGCTGCGATCGAAGCCCTCAAGGGGACCCGCGCAAGCTCGTTTTTCGCGGTCCGGGCCACGGCGCTCGAGATTCGTGGTGCAGCCGCTGACGACTTCATCACGATGACCAGCACCGCGGCTACGGCGGGTGCAGCCGGTTCGGTGACCCTGAAGACTACGGCGCCCAAAACGCTGGTCTCGATGCTTTTGATGGAGCTCAAGCGCAAGGGCGGACGTGAGACTGGCGACCACGGCCAGCCCAGCGAGCCCAAACTTGGCCCCGCTCCGTCCGATAACTGACACTTTGCCCTAGATGTGGGTTCGATGGTGTGCCGCTGCAGCGGTCTGCGGGGTGGGGGTCCTTTCTTCGCCTGTTGCTTTGGCGTGGCAAGAGGTCCACGTCGTTGCGGACGATGTGCGGATTACCCTTGAGCCCGAGGGTCGCGCACGGTTCGAGCACACGACCCAGGTGGCCGTAGTCCGCGGTCCGTACAGCGGGTTCGATCTTTCACCCGTCGACGCAACGCTGATCGCTGAACCCCAAGCGACTTGCCGAACTGACGGCGGGGTAGACCATGGTGCGAGCGCGACGCTCGAGGGCGAGACGCTTCACGTTCGCCTCGACGATCCGAAGGCGGTTCGCAAGGGCAAGCTCACGTGTACGACCCGGTACAGCCTCGACGCGGCGGCGCGCGACCTGCTTGTCGTCGAAAGGGGCCTCGCACGGTTTGTATGGAGTGCTCCACGCTCGCCCGAAGGATTTGATACCGCAAGAGTTACGATTTCGCTGCCCTCCGCTCCGACTGAACCCGCAGCAGTAAACGCTGAAACTGGCGAGCTCGATCGCACGATCGTGACCTCGCTTGGGCGCCTGCAGCAACGCGACGAATTGCAGATGACAAGGCCGCACATTCCACGTGGCGGTCGCGGGCGATGGGCGGTGCGTTTCGACGCGCGTGCGGTGACCGTGATGCCGCGGCCTGCTGCGACGCCCGTCGCCGTTAGCGGTCCGGTGGCGAACGATCAGGCGCGGTATGGGTGGATGGCGGTGCTTTTGGCCGCAGCACTCAGCGCCATTGTTGTGCTGAAAGACCGCGCGGTTCGCAGGGCTGGTGAGGGCCACCCGATTGCGCTGATTCGGATGCCCGCTGCGCTCCGTGCGGCCGCGACCACAGCGCTCGTGATGCTCGCCGCGTGGGCAGCGCTTCGTGAATGGGTTGCGCTTGCGACGGCGCTCTTGGCGCTCGTGGTTCCCGCCATGCTCTATCGGGCGCCGCGATTCGCGGTTCATCCGCGTTCTCCGGGCCAGTGGTTCATGCTGAAGCCCGCCGACGCGTTCTCGCAGTCTTCATCTTCGCGCGACATGTTTGACTGCCGAGGCCGTCGTGGGGCGTTCGCGCTCGGCACAGTGTTCCTGGTCGCTGCGGCGCTTGCGACCCTTTCGTATCATGTGCTGTTACCAGGTCTGTTTCTGCTTGGCGTTGGCGTTCCGCTCGTCTCGGCGGTGGCTTTCATTAGCGGTGGGATGGGTCAACGAGCACCCTCGATCAAGCGCGGTATCGACGCCCTTACCCCGGTGTATTGCGCGCTCTCCGGCTCCAAAGAGTTGCGCGTCGTTCCGTGGGCGCGCATGCCCGTGTCGAGCAATGGTCAAGCATGTGAACCAGATGAGATGCGGCTGCTCCTGCTGCCACAGCCTCTGCTTCCCGGGCTCCGCGGAATGGAGGTGGCGGTCGCTTTTACGGTAAGTCTCACGGCCGTACGCCCGCACCTTGAGCTGCTGGTGCGTACCGTTGAGGGGTCGACGGCGCACGCGGCAGCCCGGTCGTTGTTTGGCGACTTGCGTCCGCAGCCAGGCCGCAAACCAGACGAACGGGTGTGGTCGATCACACTGCCAAAGCAGACTGTCGAGGCGACAAAGCGGGTGCAGGCCATCGCTAGCGTTTTGCGCGAGGCCCGTGCGCCGCAGCAGGGCGCACCGATTGAGGCCGAACCTTTGCGCAAG
>CAMBEV010000004.1 GCA_945865595.1 Nannocystis exedens
AGGGGCACCTTCCACAGTGCGTTGATGCTGAGCGCAATGACGCCAAGCGCTGAGAGGGCGAAGAGGGAACCACCAAACGCGCGAACAAGAAGGCCGCGCTTGTCGGCGGGCGAAATTGCGCTCGGGCCGAGGAGCATGATGACAAAGAGGAAGAGAACGACGATTGCGCCCGCGTAGACAATCAGCTGAATGAACGCAAGGAACTCAGCGTGCAGCGAAAGGAACATCACCGCGATGCTGAGGATGAGGACCAAGAGGCTCATCGCGCCGCGAATCGGGTTCTTCGAGAGGGTCGCACCAAGGGCGCCGAACACCGCGAGCGCAGCCGCGATGTACATGAAGATCTGCGCGGGGATGTGGTTGTTCATGGTCGTCAATTGCCTCAGTCAACAGTCAGCCTGGCCTGCGCTTTGGTGCGCGCGCCTGTCGCGTAGGCCTCGAACTCTTTGCGGTACTTCTTGAGGAAGGCCAGAGCAGGCATCGCGGTTCCTTCGCCAAACGCACAGAGGGTGTTGCCCATGATGTTGTTGGCGAGGTCGGCGAGGAGCGCGATGTCGTCTGTCGTGCCTTGGCCATCGTAAAGTTTCTGGACCGTGCGATCGAGCCAGGCAGACCCTTCGCGGCAGGGGGTGCACTGCCCGCACGATTCGTGGTGGTAGAACTGCATCAAGTTGAGCATGGCGAGCACGGGATCGGTGCCTTCGGCCATCACGGTTATGCAGCAAGTGCCGAGCATCGTGCCCACGCCGCGCATGGTGTCGACGCCAAGCGGAACGTCCATCACGCTCTTGCCGTGCCACGCGTGCAACGGTGACTTTTCGTCAGGTGCGTTGACGACTTCATCGGCGCGAAGAAGCGGCGTCGATGAGCCGCCAGGAATCACGCACATCAGAGGCTTGTCGCCGAGGATGCCGCCACCGATGTCGTAGATGAGCTCGTTGATGGTGGGCCCCACCGCGAGTTCGACGACGCACGGTTTCTTAACGTGGCCATTGATGCCGTAGAGGCGAACGCCGCCGTCGCCGATGTGATGAAGTGCGGAGAGCTTGGAGTAGTTCTCGCAGCCGAGCATGAACGCTGCGGGCACGGTGGCGATCGTTTCGAGGTTGTTGACGGTCGTTGGGCAACCGAATGCGCCGGCTTGAGCGGGGAACGGGGGCTTCAAGCGAGGCTCGCCTCGGCGACCTTCGAGCGAGTTGAGCAGCGAGGTTTCTTCGCCGCAAATGTAGGCGCCTGCGCCGGTGTGAACGTGGACCTCGATCGGGTAGTTTTTTCCGAAGGGGGTCTTGCCGAGGTAGCCCTTCGCGCGTGCTTCTTTGATGGCGCCCCAGAGACGTTCTTTCGAAAGGTGCAGCTCGTCGCGAACGTAAATGTAAGCGACGTTGGCACCAATTGCGTAGCAGCCGATGATGCAGCCCTCGATGATCGAGTGAGGGTTCAGCTCCATGAGCGTGCGGTCTTTGTGGGTGCCGGGCTCGCCTTCGTCGGCGTTGATCACCAAGTAAGCGGGCTTGGTGGGGTGGGGGCGCATGAAGCTCCACTTGATGCCCATCGGAAAGCCAGCGCCGCCGCGACCGCGGATGTTTGCTTTTTTCGCCTCGTCGACGACATGCTCGCGCGTCATCGTCAAGAGGACTTTGCGCGCGGCTTGGTAGCCCTGCACTTGGCGTTCGTAGACTTCGAGCGAGTGGCCGAGGGCGTAAACTTTGGTGAGGTAGTCGGTGCGGCGGAGCATGCGATTTTACGACTCCTGCAGTCTGGTGAGGATCGCGTCGATGCGCTCCGGCGTGAGATTCTCGTGGTAGTCTTTGTCGACCTGCATCATCGGTGCGGTGCCGCAGCTGGCGAGGCACTCGGCTGTACGTAGGGTGACCTTGCCGTCTTTGGTGGTCTCGCCGACATGGATGCCGAGCTTCTTTTCGCACTGGGCGATGACGTCGCCTGCACCACGAAGTGCACAGGGCAGCGTGCGGCACACCCACACTTGGTGCTTGCCCACCGGCTTCTGGTTGAACAGCGTGTAAAATGTAACCACACCTTGCACGTGAGCGGGCGGCACATCGAGCTTCTGTGAGACGAACTGGATCACCTCTTCACTTACCCAGCCATTCTGGTCTTGGCAGAGGTGCAGCAGCGGAATCGTGGCCGCCATGCGCGTTGGATAGCGCGTGAGGATGTCTTGAAGTTCGTTTTCTCGTTCGGGGGTGAGGGCAAATGCCATCTTGCGGGCTGTCCTTCGGCTGGTCCGCGCCGTGGCCAATCGCAATCGAACCGGCGCTGCGCTGGGCTGGGCGGTGCGGTGCGTCAACTGCACGCGAACCGCCAAAAACTTGCGCGGAAACTACTTGCGATGTCCGCGCTAAGTCAAGCGAACACGTCCGCCGCCCTTGAGTACCCGTTCAGGTGTCGCGCGAGTTGCGCGGTCCGAGGCGATTTTCCCAAAGTTGTTGAGGTTGTGGATCGGACACGGGTATCCTCGGCACGCGCGCGTCGCTTTTGTCGGCGTTCGCCCGAATGCATCTTTGCTTCGCGAGGGAGGTTCAGCGCGTGTTTTGTCCGAACTGCGGTGCACAAAATTCAGAGTCCGCGACGACTTGTCAGAAGTGCAACTTCAACTTGAAAGGTGCTTCGGCGCCAAAGTTCAAGGGAACGATGCTGATGATGAATCTGCCTCCGCTGCCAGACATGCCCGGTGCGCCGCCGGGTACGCCTGCGGGTACGCCTGCGGGTACGCCGCCAGGTACAAAGGCCCCGACGGACCCTCCTGCGCCGGTTGCTGCTGCGGCGCCGCGTGTCTCGGCTCCTATGCCACCGCGAATCAAGGGGACGATGGTCGGCATGGCCCCGCCTCCTGAAGCGTTTGGCGCGCCGCCCTCACCGAGCACGTCGCAGCCCGTCGCAAACGCTGCCACGCAGGCGTTCTCTATGGACGCCGCACCTCCCGGAGCCGCGCCCCCAGCCGCGCCCCCAGCCGCGTCTCCCCTTCAAAGCGGGGTGAATCCGCTCGGCGGAACGCTCGCCGTCGATCAGTTGAACTTCGGTGCGTTTCCCCCTGAGGCACCGGTGGCGGCGCCTGCCGCTTCAAGCTTGGGCGCCGCACCCGCGGTCGTGGGCGATCCCTTCGGGGGAAGCCAAGCGGGCCAAGGCGGCTACGGTGGGTTCGCGCCGCCAGGTCACGCCGCTGCCCAACATGGCTACGGCCAGTTGGCTCCCTCACAGCAGGCAGGGGGCTACGGCGAGCAGCAGCCGCCGTACGCGCAGAGCGGCGGATACGGACCTCCTCCGGGCGGATTTGGTGGAGCGCCTGGTGGTTACGGGGGGCCTCCTGGCTACGGTGGTGGCGAGCCTGTCAACACACAGACGGCGCTCATCCTTGCGTTCGCGTCGATTCTCTGTGGGTGTGGCATTCCCATGGCGGCTCTTCCGATCTTCTTCGCGTTCCAAGCGAAGACCGCCGCTGAGCAAGGCAACCATGACGAGGCGCGTTCGAAGGTCAAGCTCGTCAAGATACTTGTCTTTACGGGGATGGGGCTTCAGCTCGTCGGCGTCATTGCTTGGTTCCTGATGGTTGGGCTCGCGATGATGACCCATGGCGTCACCGCCCCGTGATGCGAGCGGCGGCAGCGGGCGTGAGCGTGCGAGCCGCAATGGCCTCGTGGTAATCGGCCTCGGCACGGTCGGCTGCTGCTTCCTGGCCGAGCGACCGCAGGGCGAAACGCAAGATGTCAAATGGGCCTTCGTAAAGCGCATTGACGTTCTTAAATCCGATGCGGTGGACGCCCCTTCCATCGCCGCGAAAGTGGCCCATAGGGATCGCCATCTTTGCCCAGAACGCGGCTTGTTCGTGGTGGCCAGACCTCCACGACGCGAAGCCCGCAAGCCAAGCGAGCTCTGCAATGCCGGCGTGAAGCGCAAGCCCGCGGGCGCATGCATCGATGGCCTCGTTGTGCAATCCGCGCGCAAGCCAGCATTCGGCTTCGTGGTAACAGGCCCATGCCGATTCTTCGTTCCATCCGCGAAGCTTCGAGCAAGCGCGATACGCGGCGATGGCTTCTTCGTAGCGGCCAAGGTTACGAAAGGAGTCGCCGAGGTAGTAGTGCCAGCGCGGGTCTTTCGGATGCTTTTTGGTGTGCGCGCGCAGAATGTCGACGTCGCGTTTGAACTTGGCAGCGCTCTGGTCTTTCGTCTTCGGTAGCTCCGAAAAGTAACCGTCATCGAACACTTTTGAGCCGACTTTGTACGCCGCGTAGGCCTCGTGCGTGGGGCCTGTGAATCGTTCGGTCACTGGCAGCTTGAAGAACCGCTCTTTTACATACGTGCGGTCTTCGTAGGGCAGCATCACGACGCCTTCGGTGGTCGCTGCGAGACGTGCGCGCACGTCGGTCTGGCCGACGAAGACGCGTTCGTCGGTATCGAGCGTGACAGCCCACGTGCCGCCGATCTCGTGTGCCGCGTCGAGCGCGAAGTTGCGGGCGGCTGCGAAGTCGCGGCTCCACGCGAACTTGCGTGCGACGAACTTGTCTTTCGCGATGGCACGCGCGATGGCGAGGCTGTCGTCGGTTACGCCCGTGTCGATGACGAGACACCGGTCAACCCAGTTGACGACGCTCGCGAGCGCTTCGCCGATGATGGCGGCGTTGTTGCCGGTGAGCGTGGTGGAGACGAGCATTCGGGTTTGCCAGCACGCGCTACTGGTGTTTCAGCGCACCCACTGAGCTCACAAGGCGAAAGTTGTTGCTGCCCATGTACACGACCTCTGCGGATGTGCCGGCGATGCCAAAAAGGGCTCCGCCGACGCCGACGGTCGTCGCCTCGCCGAGAAAGGCGGCTGTCGTGTACAGCTGCGAGCTTGTCGTTGCCGTGACCTTGCCGCAATCGCTCGAACAAGCAACGGCGTACCACGGCTTGAGCGGGGCGTGCTTGGACCAGGTCTGCGCATTATCCACTGTGGCGAAGACATAGTTGTCGGAGGCGTTGCCGGTGATGAGCAGCTTTGCGCCGTCGGAGGAGCCGGCGAGTCCATACATGCTGCTGGCCGTCGGAACGGATCCAAGGGTCCAGGTCACCCCGGAGTCGGTCGAAAGCGCAAGTGCGGTGTTCGACAGCGCTGCGAGCTTAGTTCCATCACTTGACGAAACTAGGCGGTTCACCGCGTTGGTGGTTCCCATAGGCGCGCCGCGGTCAACCCAGGTTACCCCGGAGTCCGTCGACGTGTAGACGTTTCCTGGCGTCATCCCGCCTATGCCCGCCACGAGCTTCACACCATCTGACGACGAGGCAACCGCGCGCCAGTTGCGATTCGAGTCGCGCGCTGTCCAGGTGACGCCCGAGTCGATCGAAGTGTAGAGCTTCTCCCCAGCCCCAAAGCCGGCGTCTGCTGCGGCGACGAGTTTGGTTCCGTTGCTTGATGATGCAACACTCAGCCATTGGAGGGACGTGGCGCGCTGCGTCCAGCTGGTGCCCGAGTCGATCGAGGTGTAGAGAAATCCCGCCGTCATTCCCGCCTCACCCACGCCGGCCACCATCTTCACGCCGTCAGACGACGTGGCCACACAGCCCCAGGAGCGCGCTACATCGCGCGGCGTCCAGGTGACTCCCGAATCCAAGGATACTTGCAAATTAGCTGCAGGACTTCCCTTCCCGACTAAAATGACCGATCCATTGGATGACATGGCGATGTTGACGCCGCCCGCGGGCGCTCGACTCGTCCAGGTTTCGATCGGAGTCGAGGTTGAGCCCACCCATATGGATTGGGACGCGTTCTGCGAGAGACGCCAGCCCCCCGACCCGACGCCAACAAGGCGAATGGTGTCGCCGACGACGAGACCCGATGAGGGCAGTGTGACGGCGACTTCGGTCGCGCTGTTCACGAAGTAGCCGCGGTTCGGCAGGGCGGCGGTCGCCCCGGTGATCTCGCTCCACACGAGGCCCATGCCTGACGGGCCTGTTGCACCGGTTGCGCCGGTGGCCCCCGTCGCGCCTGTCGCTCCGGCATCGCCCATAGGCCCGGTTGCGCCTGTTGGACCCGTGGCACCGGTTGCTCCGGCGTCGCCCATGGGCCCCGTTGCGCCGGTCGGCCCTGTGGCACCGGTTGCTCCGGCGTCACCCATCGGTCCCGTCGCGCCGGTCGGCCCTGTGGCGCCCGTAGCACCTGTCGCGCCAGTTGCCCCGGCTTCGCCAGTAGCGCCGGCCTCACCTGCGATGACGGATGGCCCCGCAGGCCCAGCATCCGTACCGCTGTCGGCTCCCATGCCGACCGGCAGGTCACTGGAGCTGCACCCTTGCAAGAGGCCCACAACCCCGAACAAACCGACAACCGCGCGTGTTCTCGCCATTAACCCAACCTGCCTCTCAGGATACTCGAACCACAACGGTCCTGATGCCCGGCAACTTGCGTCTCCGGGCCATCTCCGGCCCATGTTGAAGGTGCTTGTAAGGTCAGAGGCGCGTGATGCGAGCGGCCGCAGCGGGCGTGAGCGGCGCTCGCATCGCCATCCATGCGAGGAGCGCGTCCAGATCAAGGCCGCCGGCAACGCGGTCGGTGCCACTCTTCAGCACCTTGAAACCGTCGCCGCCGTCTGCGAGGAAAGCGTTTACGGTCACGCGATAGGTTGCTGTCAAGGCAACGACTTGACCGTTGATCGTGATCGAAAGCGGGTCGACTCGGCTGCCGATCGGTTTGCTCGAATCCCATGTGTACGTGAAGCCCTCTGAGACCTGCAGCATCGCGGCCTTCTCAAGGGTTCCGGCCATTTGCCACTGCTGCTCGAGCATCGTGTGAAGCTGATCACCGGTGAGGGTGATGGTCATCAAGGTGTTACCGAAGGGCTGTACGGTGAAGGCCTCTCCGTAGGTTACGGCGCCGACTGCTTCGCCGCCGCTCGACTGCGCGGCAACAAGATCGCCTCGAACTCCGCCGATGTTCATGAACGCCGCGACCGCCCCGCCGCTTGCCCTGGTCGCTGCGAGCTGCGCGTCTGCTATGGCGTCGCCCATCGAGGACTCGCCGGCGGCGTTCGGGAGCTTCAGGAGGTCGCCCGTAATGGTTCCGACGAGTCGGTTTGCAAGCGGCGCCGACAGCGCGTCGTACTTCGCGATGATGGTCGTCTGGTCGACGTCCTTGGCGACGTCACGTGTTGCAATGACGTTGCGCCCCTTCATGATTCCGACGTGCCCGGTCTTCTCATCGATCTGCAGATCGATCGCAGAAACGAGGCGGCCAAACGATGCTGCGCTCGTGACGAGCTTGCCCCCGACGTCGCAGATGTGCGCTTGATTGGTGTGACCGGCGACGATCGCATCGATAGCAGGGTCAAGATTGTTGACGATATCGAAGAGGGGGCCCGAGATGCCGACGCAGTCGTTGTAGAGGCCCGTGGTCGCACCGCCCTCATGAATGAGGACCACAATGGCTTCGATGCCCTGCGCTCGGATTTCGGGGACCAGTGCGTTGATGGTCGCCGCCTCGTCCTTGAATTGGAGGCCGACAACGCCCGCAGGGCTCGTCACGAGCGGCGTGCCCTCGAGCGTCACCCCGATGAATGCGACGCGTGCGCCGCGGAAACTCTTCACGGTGTACGCCGGGAAAACGGTCTGCCCGGTGTTGTCGCGCACAACGTTCGCTGACAGGTAACGGAACCGCGCGCCTTCGAAGCCGTCTCCATCCTGGCAACCGTCGACGGGGTGGCATCCGCCGCTCTGCATGCGGAGCAACTCATCGGTGCCCTCGTCGAACTCATGATTGCCGACGGTTGCGACGTCGAGACCGAGGGCGTTCATCGACTCGATGGATGGCTCGTCGTGGAAGAGCGCAGACATGAGCGGTGTTGCGCCGATGATGTCGCCAGCGGCAACGATGAGCGTGTTGGGATTGGCGGCCTTCAGCGTCTTGATGTGCGTTGCGAAGAACTCCGCGCCTCCTGCTTCGACGACATCGGTTGGCAGAGGGCCAGTGGCGATGCGGCCAGACGACCCGGCAGGCGGCTTCAGATTTCCGTGAAAGTCGTTAAACGCCAGAAGCTGCACGGGCACGACACCACACGCGTACTCGGGGTGACTCTTCGAAAACGCTTTGAGCTTTTTCCAAGCGGCGGGGCCGATCCACGGAACGACGTCGAGCTTCGCAAGCGACGAGAACCAGTTGTCATCGTGGGTGCCCAGCTTTCCATCGTTGCCAGCGCGAAAGGACGCAACGTTGTTTGCGGCGCGCGCGTCGAGCCCAACGTCGCCGTCAAGCATCTTTACCGTTGCCTCGTTCGCCAGACGCCTCACCGCGCAAGCGGCGTCCGAGCCTTCTTTCAGTCCGGCGTACCGGGATGAGGCCTCATCCTCCGACGCGTCGGTTGCCTCGCCAGCGCTGCAGGCAGCGACCAGCAATGACGTAAAAGCAGGGATTACGAGGGCAAATGTACGAACTTTCATTGAAGCGCTCCTCTGGCAAAGCCCAAGGGGCTCGCCATGCAGGCGGGCTCTGTACCCCCAAAGTGGCCATTGTCAAAGCGGGCTGGTGGGCGAGTCTGGCCTCCGTCGTATTCTCCAAGGGATGAAGCCGACGATCATGGGCGCTCGCCGCGTCATCCATGCCGAGGCACTCGCTTGGATGGCCGCGAACCCTGCGGATAGTGGCACGAGCGTCGTCACCTCGTTGCCGGACGTATCAGAGCTGCAGGACCTTTCACTCGATGCGTGGCGCACGTGGTTCATTGATGCTGCGCGGCGGGTGATTCAGTGGGTGCCTGAGCGTGGCCTTGCGATCTTCTATCAGAGCGACGTGCGCATCGGCGGCAAATGGATCGATAAGAGTTACCTTATCAACCGCGCCATCGAAGATGCGGGCGCCTCGCTCGTGTGGCACAAACTTGTGTGCCGCAAGCCGCCGGGCAGCGTTGCCCTTGGGCGTCCGAGCTATTCGCACATGCTCTGCGCGACGATGACGGATCGCGCAGTGCCAAGGCATCCTGGCCCGGACGTGCTTGCCGACGCGGGGCACATGCCGTGGAGCAAAGCGATGGGCGTGGCGGCATGCACGGTTGCGTGTCGTTTTCTGCGTGAGGAAACGGCGACCCGCGTGGTGGTCGATCCGTTCTGCGGTCGCGGGACAGTGCTTGCGGTTGCAAACGCGATGGGGTTCGACGCGCTTGGCGTCGACGTGGGTGCGAAGCGTTGCCGGGCTGCGCGGGCGATGGTGATTGGTGTGGAGCTGAGCGAGCGCGAAGTACTGTAGCAATGGAATTGCGCTAGACTAGCTCTGCCATGTCTACCGCTCTCCGCGCCCGGGTGCACAACGGAAGAATCCTCGTTGACGAACCCACCGATCTGCCCGAGGGGACCGAACTCGACTTGATCGCAGCGGAAGAAGATTCGCTCGATGCGGAGGACCAAGCTCGTTTGCACGCCGCGCTCGAGGCTGCGTACGAAGAATTACGGGAGGGGAAAGGGATCCCCGGCGACAAAGTGATCACCGCGTTGCGTCGTGGTCAGCTGTGAACGTTCTGGTCGTTGCGCCTCGGGCTGAGGCGCAGATTCGGGCTATCGGCGATATGGTGGCGCGCAAACCGTCCAGCGGCTCAAGAACTTTTTGCGCACGAACTCGCGGCGGCGTTGGACGGAATCGCAGAAGCGCCGGGCATTGGAGCACGTCACCGTATCGTGTGTGGTGTTCTGGTGCGGCGCCTGCTGCTTCCACGCTCTCGTTACCATGTCTACTTTTGGCATGATCGGTCTTGTGACCTCGTCGAGGTACTCGCGGTGTGGCACGGATCACGCGGCCGCGGGCCGTTGCTTCAGTAGCGTCGCCACGCTTGTCCCTATGCCGCGCGCAAGCCGCCACGCAGCCATCCGCGTCCCGTTCTTGAAGTCGACAAGGGACTTGATGGGTTCACCCAGTGCCCGGCGAGCCAAGCGCGCTTGCCACCGTCGTCACCGCCCGATAAACGCCCATCGAAAACTTGATTGTTTTACTTAATCGCGCCCTGCGTCCGAGGCCGACCCAGTGCCGGCGTCGCTTGCGTCGGGTGCGCGTGCGTCCGTTGGGTACCAAGTGCCTGCGTCGCCCGCATCGGGGCGACCGGCGTCAGGTGTGGATGACGGAGGGTCAACGCACGCCACGCCCGATCCGTCGACGGCGCAGGCGAGTCCGAGCAATCCACAATCGACCTTGGTGATCGCGCGCGACCCCTCGCTCGCACTGGGACAGCGCAAGGCCACGTTGCCTTCGCAGTGGGGTACCACGCCGCCGCATGCCGCTTCCTCGGCCAACGCATCGTCAAGAAACTTGCGCGTTTGCGGGCCGAAGGTTGCGTAGACTACACCTACGGAACAGAGGCCCTGGTCGTCGTGCGCGGACGGCTTCGTTCCGCTAATTGGGCGTGATGGTTGGTGCGCATCGGCTCGCGGAGGCACGTAGCTTGGCGTACCACGCCCTCGTGGCCAATCGTCTCAGGGCCGATCCATCGATCGCCGAGATGGCGCAACAGCGCGCGCGCGCGTGGATTGCTTGCGGTGAGCATGTTTATTACGCCGAGCTTTGGTTGCGCGTGCTTGCTCAGCCAGTCGAAGCGATCGAAGCGCGCCTTGTCGATACAAGTGAGGAAGCAATCGCGATGCGGCAATCAACACCTTTCGCGGGCGTGCTCACGCCGAAAGAACGGTGGGCCCTGTGGCGCTCCGTGAAGCTTCGTTTGATGGCTGCCGATCCCTGAGGAGCAGCAAGAGCGCATTCGGCAGCGAATACTCTACGACTTCCGCGAATAGCGACGCGGCGGGGGCGGCGATTCCCGCAATAGAATGGCGGATTTTATGCCAAATTCCGCAACAGGCATGCGGATTTCCTCGGTTCGTGCTGGGTGATGGGCCCACGCACGCTCTACTGCACGCGAGCGATGCGCACCCGTGGCAATGCCTGTGCATCAGCGGTCACCGTGACGCCAAGCTCAGCGCGCTCGTTGTTTGCATCGAACGAAACGTATTCAACGCCGCCCGCGCGCAGCTTTCCATCCGCGGACGCAAGCGCCTGCATCGCCGGCCCTGACAATTGTTGCCCGTGGAACGATGCGAACAAGTCCGCGCCGCGCTGCTTGCCCGTGACGGGATCGGCCTGCGTCGGCAGGTACGAGAAGCACGCGTTCACCGGCGCCGCGCGACCGGCTTTGTCGCCGTTGCTCAGGGCGAGCGTCGTGTAGAAATCGAAGGCGACGTCGGCCAGCGTGCCTGAGTTGCCGACAGGCATAGCCTCAGCGACCGACGCGGGATCGTCAAGCACCTTGCGCAAAAACGCAGGGCCGCCGCGACCTTCGATCGCGCCATCTGCGCTCGCGACGTCACCGCCGGCTCGATCGTAAAGATACCTGACGAACAGATACGAGCCCCCGCGAAGAAGACCGTCGTGCGTCTTGTCTGTCTTGGTGGTGCTGCCGAGCACGTCGGAGAGGGAGAACGCGTCGATGCCGGCGAGGCCCGCTTGCGTGACGTACAGGTTGCCGGCCTGAAAGCCGACGGCGTCTTGCGCAAATCCGCCGAAGCCTTCGATCATGTAGGTGCTGTCGGGCCAGCTCGAAAGCTTGTTGCGTAGGACCTTGCGGTTGAAATGCACAAGGTGGCCGAGCTCGTGCGCGAGAATCTCTTTGATCGCGGCGGGCGTGTTGTACGGGGCGGCGATGTCGGCGGGCGGCGTCAGGTAGAGGAACTCGCCTTGGTTGCCACTCGGGCAGCCGCTGAGCGTCACCAGGTCACACCCGAAGAAGAATGCGACCGCGCTGGTCTTGGTGAGCGGAGTGAAGACGAGGTCGATGCGCCCATTGCCATCGAGGTCGGACTCGGTGCCGAAGACCGCGCGCGCGCGAGGGAGAATGGTCTTGTCGAAGTCGGCGAGAAACTCGGCGATGAATGCGGCGTCGAGGGTCGCGGGATGGGCGGGCGATGTGTCTTTCCACACGACCGCGCGCGTGCCAACGGCCGCAACTTCGGCGGTGATGGTCTCGCCCATGGTGCCCACCGGAACGCGCAGCAATCGCTTGGTGCCCACCGCAGGAGCCGCACCCGTGGGCTCGGGGTCGACGGTCACCGCTACGCCCCGGTACGGTTCGCTCGACAGTGCGCACCCACTGGCGATGCGTGAGGCCGTGGGCGAGTCGACGGCTTCGGTCGACACGCTGTAGGTGAAGGTCGTGCTCGACGAAGCGAAAGTTGTGGACGCCAAGATCGCCACGAAACGTTCGGTGCCAGTGGGCGTCGCAAGACGAACCGCGGCGCGATCGCCGGTGAAGGTGATGTCGAGGACTTCGCCCGCAGCGAGGGTGACCGGCGCTTGTCCTGCGTCGCCAGTCGGTTGTTCAGGTGCGGGCGCTGCGTCGTTGTTGCAGGCGGCCGACAACGCTGCGCACAGCCAGAGTGACCGCGTGCTCATCGCGCCTCGTACACGAGTACAAAACGCGCAACCTTACGTCCGCTCACGCGCTCGTTTCGCATGGCCACGAGCTTCGATGCCGTGGTCGTCGTCACGAGATCGTAGCGCGATGAGTCACCCGCAAAGCGCACCGCGCGGTCTGGCGTGGCGAGGCCAGTTTGCACGTGCCAATCGCCGGCGACGGTCATCACGCGGCCGCTATTCTTGAGTCCTTGCGCAATGAAGTAACCCATCGTCTCGTCGCGAATCAGGGCGAGATCGGTGAAGTAGTTCAGAGCATCAGCGTAGGTCATGCCGAGCTTCTTGCCGTGCGCTGCGTAGTCGAAGTTTGCTTCGAAATACGATTTGTACGTAGCGTCCCAAGCAGCCACGGGGCGCGGAGCAATCGACTGATCGTACTTGAACGAGGCGTCCCAAGCGTTGAACGCAGTCAGCGGCGTTGTCGGATACTTCGCGTACAGCATCTCGAGCGCTTCGGCGGGTACGTTGAGTGCGAGGACCGGACGGCCACTTGCTTTCATGTGCTCGACGAGCGGCTTCCAGTATTGTGCGTAACCCTTCCACGGCTGGCTGGTCTTCTCGAAGTCAGCGGTTGAGATCGCGCCGGCGAGGTAGTTGTCGACGATGGGCTGCTCGTCGCGTTGGAAGTGCTCCATCGCAAGCGAGACATCGCTGTGCCGCGTCGTCATGCGCTTCAGCAGCCACAGCTCGAGCTCTTGCACAGGAGCCGTCTCGTGTTGCTCGCCGAAAAACAAGAGGCGGTTGTCATCGAGCGCTTCGAGCAGTGCAGGCTCGTCGAGGTAAACCTCCGCTTCGAGGTCGTAGACTTGCATCGCCCTGAAGCTTGTCCCTTCGTATTGAGGGGCGTCCGCGGCAGCCGAAAACGTCTTGCCGATCTTGGTCGGTGCGTCGCCGCCACCATCAGGTGTTTCGGCGGCAGACGGCGCGTCGCCACATCCGACAAGAAGGGCCGCACACAAGAGCACGAGGGGGTTCAGTGACATTGAGCACCTGTTGTTGTCACAAATCGCCGCGGGCGAAAAGTGCGCCGCTAGAATGCCCAGCCCACGTTCACGTTGCCCTTGGTCCATGGGCCTACCCCGCCCGAGCTCGCCACCGCACCGATACCCGCTTGCACCTCGACGGTGAAGCCGACCGGCGCGGTGTATTTGTAACCTACAAAGGGAACAAGAGCGACGAAGCCGCGAATGCGTTCTGGGTTCACGCAGGGGTCGGAGCTGCCGAAGTTGAGACAGCCGAGGAATTGCTTGAATGCGCCCGCGCCGCCAGTCACTTCGGCGGCGAGCTGCATGCCGTGCTCATACGTCCCGAGCGCGTAATAGCGGGGCGAGAGGCTTCCTGTGCCGGAGGGGCCAATGTCGGACTTGCTATCGCCACCCCGCGCCAGGAATATCACCGACGCGCCGGCGCCACCGGCGAGACCGACCTTTCGTCCGAGCTTGCCCTCGAGCGCGAGGCGCAGGCCTACGCCAGCGGGATTGCCCTCGAACGCCGCTCCGGCGACGAGCGTCAACTTCCTTTCCCTTCCGTCTGCGGTTCCTCCCTTGGTCGCCGCCACCTCGGCGCAAGCCGCTCTGCAGCAACACAGCGCGCCAACGCTCACCAGCCCAAACCAAGTCTTATTCATCTCCACGGTCTCCTTATGGCGGGAGGTAACAGCATCCCGCGTGCCAGCCGCGGGAACGCACGAAATGTCAGGATCTTTGGTCGTTGTGGGCTCGAGGCTGCGAACCCGCGGTCACACCCAATTCGCGCAAATGTCGCGCAACAGCTCGCACAACTTCACCCTGCGCAACCGGCAGCAGCATTTCCCGCAATACAGTAGCGAGTTTTGCGTAGAGCCCGCGATTCAGTGTGGCGAGGCCGGTGAAGGCCAGACCAACGCGCCTGCGACATCCACATGCGTCAGGTACAGCCGCAGGTCGAACTCGAGCTCGTGGTAGTTGGGCTCCATGTGCGTGCACAGCTGGTAGAACGCCTTGTCGTGTTCGCGTTCTTTGAGGTGCGCGAGTTCGTGTACCGCGATCATCTTGAGAAAGTCGATCGGTACGTCCTTGAAGAGCGTCGCGACGCGAATCTCGCGCTTCGATTTGAGCTTGGTGCCCTGCACGCGCGACACTGTCGTGTGCGTGCCGAGTGCGTGGGCGATGACGTGGAGCTTGTTGTCGAAGGCAACCTTGCTGAGCGGCGCGGCGTTGCGCAGGTACGCGCTCTTGAGGCCCTGAACGTAATCGTAAAGCGCGTTGTCGGTTCGAATGGTGTGTGTTTGTCGGTACTTGCGCAGAAGTAGCTCACCAAGTTGACCTTTCGCCACGAGCGCACGCACCTGGGCTGTGACGTGCTCCGGGTAGGCGGCGAGGTATTTCAAGGGGGCCATGGCGTGGCCTCAGCGTACTCCGCGGCCGGCCGGGTGCCGCCCGAGAATATTCGGCCGCACCCCACAAGATTTCCTCGGAACGGCCGTTGATCCAACCATGACCCTCATTCGAACCGCGCTCGCGCTCGCCACGGTGCCCCTCCTCACGGGTATCGCACATGCGGCGCCAAAGGTGCGTGCCAAGGAGTGCGCACGCTACGACGTCACGGCGATGGGTACGTCGCTCGCCAAGCGCATGGAGCTCGGCCTCAAGGCGCCTGCCTACCAGCTTGCATCACCAGGCTCTACGGCGGCAGGACCGATCGCGGCGCCCGGTTTTGACAAGTGGGCGGCCACGCTGACCGGGTATCCGCAGGGCGAATTCGTTGACTTGCTGCAGGCCCCGCACCGAAGGTACCGGCTCGACGGTGATGCGAGTAAGCCCGCGTTATCACGAGGAAAAACACCTTACGTAAACTGGATGGGAGGCACGGAATTGTACGGCTTCTCGGTTGAGCTGAACTCCAAAGGCTACGGGTCGCCGGCGTACGGCCTCAACGATTACAAATCGGCGGCGCGGCGGGTGGACTGGACCCCTCCGTTGCCTCGCAATTCGGCGCGCGTGATCGTTTGCGGCTTTCAGCTTCTCGGCGAGCCGTACAAGAAGGGGAACAAGGTGGACTTCCTTTTCGAGCAAGTGTTCGACGTCACCTCGAAAACCGCGGCCAACCGTCCACTCTTTAGTCAGCGATTTGCCACGAGGAGCCTCCCCGTGGGTGTGATCGTCATTGGCGAGTTTGCGGCTGGCGACACCACGACAGAAGTCGTTGTCGAATTCGACAAGCGAAAAACACTCCCGAAGAAGTAGTCAGGTTCCTACGCCGCCCTCACGCGGTTTCGACGTATCCTCGCGCCGTGTCGCTCGCAAGGAAGGCAGCCTCGGGTGTAATTTGGAATTTCGTCACGGGTATCGGTGCGCGAATCTTCTCGTTCGTTGGCACGATCTACTTGATGAAGTTCATCGCGCCCGACGTCTACGGCGCAGTCAACGGCGCTAGCCAGACGACCCTTATCGCTAGCCAGTTGGTCAATTTCAACTTTGGCCAATATCTGATCGCGAAGCGAGATCACAGCAAGGAGGTCCCGTTTCACGCGGGCTTCCTCCATGTGACGCTCGGCTTCCTGATGGTGGCCGTGCTCGTGCTCTTCCGGGAGCCGATCGCGAACTTGATCCATGTCCCTGCAATGGCCGCCTACTTTCCGGGCCTGGCGGTCGCGCTGCTGATTGAGCGGCTCGGGTATATCCCCGAGAAACTGTTACTGCGAGAGTTACGATTTCGCGACGTCGCCGTCGTGCGTGGGGTCGGTGAACTTCTCTTTACGGTGACCTCACTCGCGCTCGCGCAGCGGTTCGGTGGGCTAGCGATCGTTGCTGGCAACTTGATGCGTGCTTCATTCACGACCTCGGCGTTTATGTACCAAGCTTCCTGGCGTGACTGGCTCTTGCCGCATCCGCTGCGCGTCGCGACAGTTAAGGAGCTCGTCGGCTACGGGGTACCGGTTTCCATCGGCGGCCTTGCTGAAAATGTAGCTTACAGAGGTGACAATCTGCTCATGGGGTATTTCCATGGCGACAAGGCCATGGGGACCTACGCCTTCGCGTACAACATGGCGGACACGCCAACGGGGACCCTCGCAGAACACGTAGGCGACGTGCTCACGCCGTCGTTCGCGAAGCTCGAACCCGCCGATCGTGGCCGCGCCTTCGTGAGGTCTGCCAAGTTGATGGCGCTACTCGTCTTTCCGCTCTCGGTCGGTCTGGCGTCTGTTGCGCCGACGCTCATCCCGACCCTTCTTTCGTTTTCACAGAAGTGGAAAGACGTTGCACCCGATCTCGTGCGCATGTTGATGCTGCTTTCGGCGCTGAGCGTGATGCGCCCGATCAGCATGACGACAACGTCGCTTCTGCAATCGCAACAACGCCCGCAGATCCTGATGATGCTCGGCGTGTTCAAGGCGATAACACTTGTCGGCATCATCTTTGTGCTCGGGCGACTCAATCCGTACTGGGTGTGCGGTGCGGCCCTCATCGCGTACGCGATTCACATGCTCGCGGGCCTCTTTGCGGCGCGCACGACGGATCAAGTCCCGGTCTTGCGCGTGCTCTTCAGCATCGCCCCGCCGCTCCTTGCATGCGTGCCAATGGGACTCGCGGTGGTCGGCGCACGAACCCTTTTGCGATCGGCTGGCGTTGAGGCTGGCGTACTTTCGCTCGGGGCTGAGGTGGTCATCGGAGCTCTCGTCTATCCGGTTTCGGCGCTCGTGCTGGCTCCGGATGCGAGCAAAGACCTACTCGGTATCGCGCGCTCGATGCTCGATCGCCGCAAGGGTCGCAATTCGATTGCGCCCTAGCCCTTCAGGCGGAGATAGACAAAGAGCCCCACGAGGAATGCTACGCAAGCGCCGCAGACGCGGAGTACTTCCTTTTGGCTGAGCGTCACCTCGAAGGTCGGGTCGGCACGTCGCGCGACGCCGTAAAGGCCGCCTGACAGCCCAAAGTAAGTCCAGAGGACCGGATGATAGGCGAACGACAAGAACGTGATGCCCGTGAGCATGCCGCAATAGGCGACGAACAGGCCGTTTCCGAGTGCTCTGACGCGGGCGTCGAGGCCGGCCGGCGGGCGAAATGCGACAACGTAAGGAATCTTGACAGACGTGTAGACGATGAGCGCCCACATGAACATGCCGGGAAGGCCGAGCTCTGCGGCTTCGAGCATGTATGAGTTGTGAGCCGTGAGGCCGACCGAAGTGTGATCGTTGTATTGCCCAATACCAACGCCGAGCGGGTAGTGGCGTATCATGTCGAACCCTTCGCGAAGCAGCTCCGTGCGTTCATCGGCAGACGCTTCAGCTTCGGCGCCGCTTCGCCCACCGAGCATGATGCCGGGAGCGGCGGCCATTGCGCCGAGGATCGCGCCCTTCCAGCCGAACCGCTTGATGAACGCCGCAAGGAAGACGATCCCGATAACGAGTGTGCCGCCACGTGACTGCGAGAGGATGACGCAATACAGGGTGACCCCGACTGCGAAGGCCAAGAAGAGGTGTCGCCACCAACTTTTCATGAGCCCGTGAAATGCGAACGCGAACGCGAGTGCGGCCGAGCACGTCATTGCAAGCTCGTTTGGATCTTGCAATTTGCCGCGCCAGCGAACACGGCCAGCGGTCGAAAATGTGCCGGCAATACCCGATTTTTCGCAAATATAGGGAGGATCCAACTCGAAGATCTCGTTTGGGTCCCAGCAATCGCGACGGGTCTCGCATTCGCCACCGACCGATTTTGCAGGGCCGGCCTCGTCGATGTCGTCCTGCTCGAGTTCAATGCACAGAAACGGGCTGCGCCCTTGTTTCACCGCCGCGGTTGCGAGGAACAGCGCAATACCAAGCATGACCGCAGTGAGGCCCGCGAACCGAGCGGGTGTTCGCGAGCCGTACGTCACGGTCACGTAAAAGATCGCAGAGAACAGCACGTCGGCGAGGACGACGCTGAACCCCTTGCTCCCCCCTAGTTGCAAGATCGTCGAGACCAAGCACCAGATGATGTACGGGATGATCAGTTTCGCCTGGGGTGTCTTGGCATCCTTCTGCTTGCCGGTTCCAAATTCAGTGGCGACACCGATGAACCCGACAGCGATGACGATGTGTAAAAATGGCAAGCCCGCCAAGCCCGACACGAACTCCTGCGGCCGCACGAAGATGACGACGAGAAGGAAGATGGCCGCTACGTATGCCATCGGTCAGTTGACGCTCACGCGGCCGTCACTGTCGACCGCAAAGGAAAATGTCGCGAAAGAGCCCGACTCTGTTCTCGTAATTCGTACCAAAAACCGGTCGTTGTCACGCTTGACGCTCGCCGCGTATTGGCCGTTCAAGTCGCTGACAACGTGCATGGCTGCGATAGCCGGAACCGCATAGGTAAGTTCGTTTACGTTTGGCGTAATCGCATTGCCTGTAACGACGAATGCGCTTCGCCCACCCTCGAGCGACAGCTGCGTCGCGACAAAGTCGCCCTCGGGCTTTGCGACCGGCGCTGCGAGTGCGGTTGCGATCGCGCCCATCGGTTTTGATGCGCGCGCGTCAAAGACCGTGAGCCATCGGTGAGCGGCCTTGCCATCGGTGGGGTGTGCCTCGAGGCGAAACACCTTCTTGCGCTTGTTCACGTCAACGCTGTCGATGCGCATTGCGCCGGGTGCAAGAAACTCAACGCGACCACGGTAGAGGGCGCCGTCCTCGACATCGAATGCGCGGCCACCAATGGGCACGGGTGTCTTTGCGACGTGGAATGCCATCCACTGGTCGCTGCTCGGGCTTGTCGCTTCGGCGACGTCATCAATGACAAACGTAGACGGTCGCACGAAGGCGATTTCACGGCGCCACGCCTTCACGATCGGTGCGCCGCCCTCAGACGCGGGGGGATAGTACGCATCTTCTAGCCCGTGGCCTTGGACGATGGTCGCTGCTCCGGCAAGTGACTTGACGGTCAACTTTGTTTTCGAACGCCACGGCGTAACGGGGATCTGTCCATAACGCCGAGCCTTCACGTAGAAGACGTTGAAAATGGTGCGATTTCGCTCGGTATCGTGCTCGCCATTGTCACCGAAGAGATCGGCGTAGAGAAAGTCGCCGTTGTCCTCGCCGTCGTTCGAGCCCGGCGTGTGCTCGAGGAGGGCGCCAACGGTGTTGACCAGAAATCGATCGCGACCGCGCGCCACCGTCAAACTGCCCTGGTCGAAGTACATTTCACCTGAGGCGGGATAGTTCACGCAAGCGCCGGAAGTGAACGTCGAGAACACCGCCGACTCGCTCCAGTCAGAGCGCATCGCGACGGTCTGCATGCCGCTCGCGACGAACGTGGTCGACTCTCCGCCATCGGGCTTCTCTTCGGGCGCCCATGGGTCCCAGAAAAGAACATCGCGCCACGCGTGTTGTTCCTCGAGGTTGGCGGCGGTCTTGCTCCGAACGTCGCGCGCGTAGGCGTGAAACGAGGCGGCGCGTGGATCGTGTTGCGAAGCGAGCACGCCCGAAACGAATCCGAAGAGGTGAGGGTTCGCCGCCGACGATGAATCACCTGTCGCGAGGTCGCCGCGATCATCGATGCGGTCGCGGGAAGGCCAGGTGAAGTGTTTGAGCTGGTCGGCCTGGTCAAGTGGGAAAACGTAACCCGATTTGAACAAAGAGATGCCGCGCGCAGACTCTGCCGCCAGGGCAGGGAGGGCCATATTCATGGTCGCGAATGCGCCATAGCGCCAGCCCTCTGGCCACCCGCCGCCGCCCATGTAACGGCCATAGAAGGGAACGACCATGCCGCCGTGTTGAACGGTCAACCAACTGGACCACAGGGCGTCGCCCCGCGGATCATCTCCAGCGAGCGCAAGTCCGCCGAGTCCCTTGGCCGCGTAGAAGCCAGCGAAGTAGTTGCCTTGCGGGTGCTCCCGCTCGAACCCCTGTTTCTCGAACGCGTCTGACCAGCGAACGATCGCATCGGCGACACGCTTCTTCTCGGCGTCGGAAAGGAGATCGTGGAGCCAGTCGTAGCCGAGTGCCATGCCGGTACCGTAGAACCGAATCGGATAGCCGCTGTTGCGAAGCGGATTGGCCGCCGGATCGCTCATCGCCATCAGGATCTGCTTCGCTGTCGCCCGGTGTTCGGCCGCCCGCTTGCCATCGGTCTTGGCGAAGAGCTTCCCGCATAACGCTTGGCTTGTGATCAGGGCGAAGTACATTTCGCCTTGATAGCCCTCGGTGATCGTCGGGGCAGGGGCGTCGACGTTCTTTTCAGTGGCCTCAACGTGCCCGCTGCGGAAGCGTTTGCAAAATGCGTCGAGCGCTCGAAACTCAGGGGTCGCTTCGCGCATGTGTCGCTCGGCGAGCGCGAGGCGGTCGCTCGTGAGAATCAGCCGCGGCCTGCCTGCGACGCGGTTGGGCGAGGTTGCATACTCGGACTCAGGCCTTGCGGATTCGACCTTAAACGCGTCCTCAGTGTCGGTGCCGCCGTTGTCGACGACGCGCTTTCTGAGCTTGTAAGCCGCGCCGCCTCCCGCCACCAATACGCCAGATAGGGTTACAAATAGCGCAGCCTTCCGAGCGCGTGAAAGGCGTCGGCCCAGCGTCAGGGTGAGCGCGCCGCTAACACCCGCTGCGGCGCCGGCCAAGAGGGCGAATTTCAGTAGTGCGCGCTTCGACGGCATCTTGGGATTACTTAAGTGAGCAACCGGGCGCTTTGAACGCCAGCGTTCCGGCCTCAGATGCGGTGTGCGATCCGCCTGCCGTGATTTTGACCGCACAGGCGTCGCCTGACTTTGTAACCGCGACTGAGTACTTTGCCGTCGGCTGCAAGTCTGCGACGACGTGACTCGCTACACCCGTTGACACTGAATAGGAAAGCGCGCCGGTGCCGCGGGCAAAGATGTAGGCCTCGTCAGAGACTTCTGCCCCATCGAGGCTTACGCCTGCAATGTGCGTTGCCGTTGGGTGCTTTGTCTCGGCCGCGCCGACGGTCATCACGCTGAGAAAGGTACGTTCGGCTTTGCCCTTTGGACTCGGGACTTCGACCCTTCGACCCATGAACCCCTCGTAGGGATGATCATTCTCATGCCAGAGATCGCTCTTGCTTGTGGGCTCCTTCAACACGTTCAACTGAGCGCCGGTTGGCACGAGCATGGTGAAACGCGCGCTCGAGCCTCGCTGCTTGTGCGTGAAGCTTGAGCCCGAGACCTCGGGCACTTGTGTTGGGTGGATGCTAAACGTAACTGCGTACGATCCCTTTGCGACCTTGACTGTGTCAAAAACCACGAGGCGCGCGCTCGTATCGCCTGAGATCGCGCGGCGAGAAAACACGAAATGGCGAAACATGCGCTCCACGCTTCGACGCTTGGTCCACTCAAAGTCAGCGGAGCGATAGGCGTCCGTGAGGTCGGCTCTCGCATAAACGTAGTCGGTTGCATCTTCGAACCGGTCGACCTTGGTGTCGACGCCCGAGGCGCCTTGACTTGGCGCGTAGTCAAGATGACCCGCGTGGTCCTTATCGACGCGGTCGTCGACGAGAATCGCATTGGTTCCGAGAGTTGACGATGAGCCATACGCTGCCGACGCCACATAGATGTCGTCGCCACCGCGAACGAGCGCGAAGTGGCCTTTGTCGAGGCGTTGGTGGTCGGCATTGAACTGCGGCCCGTTGGACGACGCGAACCATACGGCGTCTTTCGTCCATGAGGTGCGAGCGAAGACGGTGCCTGTCCCTTTCGCGAGGTAGCTCGTTTCGTTCTGTGGCGAGAGGCTGCCTCCGCTCGGGTCTTCAGCAACCACGCGAAGCCAGTGCCATTCGCTTTCGGGTTCGGGCTCATTGCGAGCCAGAAACACAGCGTGAGCGCGCTGCTTCGCGTCGAACACGAATGAAGGCCCGAAGGTCGTTCTGCCCGAGAGCGTGGGCGGCTTCGAACCCCAGTCGCCGACGTCAAACATGTGAATCGCGTCGGGCCATCGTGCGTGGGTCAGGTACGGAATCGTCTCGTGGAGCCAAGGCAGTGCAACTTTGGTTTTTGAGAGTCGTGACTCGGCATCAACGTAAGCGGAGTGAATGAGCGTTACCAATGGGCCGTACTGCCAGCCCTCGGGCCACTCGCCCCCGCTAATTTGCGCAAACTGGGGTGCTACGCGCTCTCGAAATTCGGCACGGGCCTTTTCTCGCATCGCGCCGGCGCGAGGGTCGTCGCCCTCAAAAGCCATTCCATAGAATGCGACCGCGCCAAAATAGCCCGCGTGGTAATTGTAAAGCGGCTTGTCGTTTACATATCCGTGTGGATCGGTTGTTCCGCCGTACCACGCGATCCAGGCCGCAATTTGATCGGCGGCGCGCTTCTTGAGTGCACCGTCAACATACTTGGTGGTGCGCATCCAGTCGTAGAGAACCGAAGCGAGTGCGCCTCGTGTTCGTATCGAGTAGCCGTTGTCATGGTGAACGGTCTTGAGGTCGGCCTTGCCGTCACCGACGCGTTCAAGGTCGCTCACCAGTGCCTTGAGATAAAGCGCCGCTGCGCGTCCGAAGCGCTCTTCCATCGTCACGTGGTAGCAAAGCGCGAGGTCGAGACCGACGTTCGCCCAATCCCAAGCTTCGTAACCGGGCAAGCGCCATTCGGGCTGGCTCGCGGCGTCACATGTTGCGAGTAGCAGCTGCCACGCTTTGGTGTTGTGGCTTGAGGCCTGCTTGGCGCGTCCAAGGCGCTCCGAAGTGAGAATGATGCGCGCGACCTGGGGGCCGACGTATGCCGGTTCTGGGCCGGGCGGCGTTGTCGACACGTCGGGCGGCGAAATGCGTGGGCCCGAAGCGACACCCGTTGCGAGGGGCACCGGTGGTTTTGGCCCTGGCCATTCGTCGTTCCTGCAGCCGGGGATGGCGGTGGCGGTCGAGACCGCGAGGAGTAAAGGGCAGGCAAGGGTGCGCATCTTAAAGGCGAGGGTAACATCGTGGTCTTTCGCGGGGGGAGTGTGATAATCCTCGCCACATTATGAGTGTGATCTCACGCATCCGCCGCGACATGCGAATGGGCCTCTTGACGTTTGGACTCGCGGCAACAGTAGGTCTTTCGACTACGGGTTGCGGTGGTGGCTTGCGAGCGTACGACTTCGCAGCTGAGCGTCTAACGGGGTACCGCGTGGGACCGAGCGATCGTGTGAAGGTGGAGGTGTGGCGTCACGACGAGCTCATGCAAGAAGTGGCAGTGCGCCCCGACGGTGCGATATCGATGCCGCTCATCGGCGACGTGCCGGCAGCCGGTCGCACCACCGAGCAGATCACGGCCGACGTTTCTCTGCGCCTCGCCCGGTTTTTTCAAGACAAGCCGACCGTGACCGTTTCGGTGACCGAAGTGAAGTCCTACCGCATCTATGTGGTGGGAGAGGTGACGCGCGGTGGCGAGTTCAGCCCGACGCGTGAGATCAACGTCATGCAGGCGCTATCGCTCTCGGGTGGGTTTACGCGGTACGCCGATTACGATCGCATCGTCATCATTCGTAAGGACGAGCGTGGCGAGCGACGCATTCCGTTCAACCTCTCGGCGCTCATCGAAAAGGGCGAGCTGCACCAGAACCTGACGCTTCAGTCCGGCGACACGATTTTTATTCCGTAGGGGGGCGCTGGGCACCACCGTCGTTATCATTGGGCCAGTCGCAGCCCGCAGTGCTTCGCGAAATGCCGGAAGTCCTTGTCGCGCGTCAGAAGGGGAACCTGATGATCGATGCAACTCTGTGCGACGAGCGTATCGGCGAGACGCGCCTTCAATCGTCGCGCGAGGAGACCCGCGCGTGTTTCCCCTGCGCGTTCCCAATAGCCTTCTAGAATTTCGAGCCGTGGAATCGCAATCAGTCGCCTTTGCAGGTCGGGCGTCATGCCTCTTGCGCACAAGATTTCTGAGAGCACGACAGGTGGCAGCGCGAGTATTCCCTGGAGAAGGGCGCGATCGAGGAACTCAAGATCTTCGCCGTTGCCGCCGGCGAAATACGCCACAAGTACGCTGGTATCGGCGGCGATCATTTGTCTTCGCGAAGCGAAGTGACGTCGAGCTCGAGCCGTACCTTGCCGCGCCACTTGCGGATCTCCTCACTCGCTCGGGTCGCTGCGACCGCACGAAGACCCTCGCGAACCACTTCTGACACACCAAGCCCCGAGATGCCCTGCGCATCGCGGAGGAGATCTTCATCGACAACGATCGTGATTTTCTTGGCAGCGCCCATACTGGTGATTGTACCAGCTCGAATGCTGGTGGCAACACCAGCGGCTCACATCATTCTTCTGACGGCCAGCTCTAGAGATCGACGAGGCGTCTTGCTATGGTGAACGACGTGACTGAAACCGCGTCCTATCGCGAAGTGACCTACCGCGAATCGCCGTCGGCTCCTGAGAAGGCAGCCGAGGTGATCGACGTGCGTTGTAACGCTTGCGGCGAGTGCGTCGAGCAAGATGAAGAGTCCCTCGTCGGGAAGGCATTCTTCTTTCGTCACCGCGGTGAGAACCCCGAGTACGAGACCGAGCCGGTCTGCGCAGGGTGCGCGGTTGCAATCGGGCTATCGGCGCTACACCGCTGGGAAATCGAAGAAGAAGAAGGCTGAGCGGTTCGGGGGTCGTGATAGATCGTGACCCATGTCCGACGGCGAGAACCCGGTAGCAGACCGCTACGATCCCGCGAGCATCGAACCTCGCTGGCAAGCCCATTGGGATGAACATCAAACATTCCGCGCAACACGCACGGCTGGGCGACCCAAGTACTACGTGCTCGACATGTTTCCATACCCGTCGGGCGATGGTTTGCACGTCGGCCACCCGGAGGGGTACACGGCAACCGACATCGTCGCGCGATACAAGCGCATGTGCGGATTCGACGTGCTCCACCCTATGGGCTGGGACGCGTTCGGGCTCCCCGCTGAACAGTACGCGATCAAGACAGGCACCCATCCGCGGAGCACCACGCAGGCCAACGTCGCGACGTTCAAGCGGCAGCTGAAAGCGCTCGGGTTCAGTTACGATTGGTCTCGCGAGATCGACACGACCGCTCCCGATTACGTGAAGTGGACCCAATGGATCTTCCTGCAGCTCTTCAAGAAGGGCCTTGCGTATCAATCCCAAGCGCCCGTCAACTGGTGCGCCGCGCTCGGTACGGTGCTCGCCAACGAAGAAGTCATCAACGGCAAGAGTGAACGTGGCGATCACCCGGTCACTCGCGTTCCACTCCGCCAGTGGATGCTCCGCATCACGCAGTACGCCGATCGGCTTGACGCCGATCTTGAGGGCCTTGACTGGCCCGATACAAGGGCCAAGCAGCATCACTGGATCGGGCGCAGCGAAGGCGCTGAGATCACGTTCGCGATCGAAGGCTCGGACGCATCCATCGGCGTCTTTACAACCCGATGCGACACGCTGCCCGGTGTGACCTTCGTGACGGTGGCTCCCGAGCACCCATTAGTCAAGAAACTTACCTCTGCTGACCGGGCCGACGAGGTCGAGGCCTACGTAACGGCCTCGCTCGCCAAGACCGACATGGACCGGACGGACCTCTCACGCGAGAAGACGGGCGCGTTCCTTGGCACCTACGCGATCAACCCGATCAACGGCGATCGAGTACCTGTTTGGGTCGGCGACTACGTCATTGGCACCTATGGGACAGGCGCTGTGATGGGGGTGCCCGCACATGACGAACGCGATCACGCGTTTGCAAAAACATACGCGCTCCCGATTGTCGCGGTTGTGGCTTCGGCGACGGGCGAGGCGATCAACGTGGCCGACGCAGCGTTCACCGACGATGGCGTCGCGCATGGCGTCCGCGCCGCCGTTTCGATCGCGGACGGGACAGCGAGCGCCGACGTGCGAACCCAGATCGTCAAGCATCTTGAGAGCGTCGGCAAAGGAAAGGTCCGCGTCACTTATCGACTGCGCGACTGGATTTTCTCCCGTCAGCGTTACTGGGGCGAGCCCATCCCAATCTACTTTCCCGTCGAGTGTGAGGGCGATCCACGGGAAAGCGCATTTACGATTCGCTTCAACGAGCCCATCGCCGTCGACGAGTCTGAGTTGCCACTTCGTTTGCCTGAGCTCGACGACTTCCGGCCTGGCGACGACCCAGCAGGGCCTTTGGCACGCGCACGCGATTGGCGGTTCTTCCAGAGGGACGGACGTTGGTTCGCACGCGAGACCAACACCATGCCGCAGTGGGCGGGCTCATGCTGGTACTACCTGCGCTTCATCGATCCGCGCAATACGAGCGAGGCATGGAGCCAAGAGGCCTACCACGCTTGGATGCCCGTCGACCTCTACGTCGGTGGTGCCGAACATGCCGTGCTGCATTTGCTCTACGCGCGCTTCTGGCACAAGGTCCTCTATGACATCGGCGTGGTGAAACACGTTGAGCCATTCACCAAGCTCGTCCACCAGGGCATGATCCTCGGCGAGGACGGCCAAAAAATGAGCAAGTCGCGCGGTAATGTCATTAATCCTGACCATGTCGTCAAGTCCCACGGAGCCGACGCGTTGCGCCTCTACGAGATGTTCATGGGGCCGCTCGAGCAAGTGAAACCCTGGCAAACGAGCGGCATCGAAGGCGTCCGTCGCTTTCTCGATCGCATGTGGACCGTCGGGACAGGAGCGCTCACCGAAGCGTGCGACAACGACACGCGAAGACTCGTTCACAAGACGATCGCGAAGGTCACGCGCGACATTGAGACGATGCACTTCAACACCGCGATCAGCCAGATGATGGTGCTCGTCAAGCACTTGGGAAGCCTGCGAGCGACCCCGCGCGAGGCGATGCACGTATTCGTCCTGCTGCTCTCACCGTTCGCTCCGCACATCGGCGAAGAGCTGTGGTCGCGCCTCGGCAACACCGCATCGCTCGCGCACGAACCATGGCCAACGTTCGATCCAGCGCTCATCAAAGACGACACCGTCGAGATCGGCGTGCAAGTGAACGGCAAGTTCCGCGGTACTGTGACGCTGGCCATCGACGCCGACGAAGCCACAGCAACGGCTGCCTCACTCGCCGACGCCAAGGTTGCCTCGTTCGTCGAGGGCAAGACGCTGAAGAAGCTAGTTTACGTAAAGGGCAAAATAGTCAACTTCATTGTCGGTTAGGCGTCATGCACGAGCAGAACCCATACGCCGCCCCCCACGCCCGGCACGGCCATCAGCCGCGATGGGGTTATGAGCAAGCGCCCGAGGATCCGTTCTTTCCGGCCGCTCGTGGCGACCGGTTCATTTCGAGCCTCATCGACGTGTTTGTTGTCACCTTGGCCATGCTGCTCGGGGTCGTTGTTGGCGTTGCGACAGGCGCTGCGGCAGGCGCCGAGGCGGGCATCATCGTGGGCTTCGTTGTCGCGGGTCTCTGCGCACTAGGCGTGGAGATCTGGCAGTGGTGGCTCATCTCGTCGCGCGGTCAGTCGATAGGCAAACGCGCGATGGGCATTCGCATCATCCGCATCTCGGGGCAACCCGTCGATTTCGTCCATGGCGTCGTGCTTCGCGAATGGGTGCCCATGCTCATCAACAGCTTCGTCGGCGTCTTTTCGCTCATCGACATTCTCTTCATCTTTCGAGATGATCGACGCTGCCTGCACGACTTGATGGCGCAGACGCGTGTCATTCGTGCCTGATCGGGGCGTGCCCTACCCATGCCGAACGAGCCGCGCGAGCCGGTGCGGATCACCGAACCGCGTGCTCTCAGAAGGCCACGCGTTGCTGCTTGAGAAACGGCCTATCGATTTGCTCTACGAGCAGTTCGCGGTCGCGGCGCCCGACACCACAATCGGCGAAATGTTGTTCCCATTGATCAATCGCTTCGATGACCCGTCGAACTTCATGCGCGGCATCGTCCTTCTTCAGGGAAAATAGCGTGCACATCGACATCGCGTTCTCGAGCGTCGAATCGGCTTGATCCATGCCAACGCGCATTTGTTGATAGCCAAGCGCCTGGCCTGAGGGCAAGACGTCGTACGCAGGCGAGAGCTCATATTGTTGTGCATCGTTGACGAGCAGCGCGTGGTTTTTCTCATGGTCGTCGGTGTTATCGATCAAAATATTGAACACCATTCGTCGGAAGAGCTCGCGCATCTGCCTTGTGCTCTCGCCACCTTCCACGACTCCTCGTCGCCGGAGCAATTGAGCAAGCTCCGGATACCCGAAACTCTCCGCTGCCGCTTTGAGAGCAACGTTCGCGGAGAGCGCGTGGACTCGGCCATTGCCGCTCCGATCAAAGCGCTTGATCGCAATGGCATGTCCGTCAACAAGTCGGATGGCCCGCGTCTCAGCGGTTCGAATGTCTGCTCTGCGAGCCAGTGTCATCGAGGCGTGTTCGACAAGCGGTGTGTCGATGGGATCGCCGTCGGCGAATTTCACGACCCATGGTTCGTTATCGATGGTCAAGAGCGCCTTAGGGCGGGCGCCACCCATGGTCGTTCCCGGTGCAATCAGTCGCTTTTGCGCGGCGGGGATGGGTTCGTTGGCCAGGACTTTTCGAGTGAGCTCGTAGATCGCCGCAGTGTCAGCGAGAGTTGGCAGAGGACCGGCCCGACGAGGACTATACGCCTCCTTCGAAGTCGACACGCCGAGCGCGCCGAACCGATCGTCGCCAGCAAAGTAAAGATACTCGAGCAACGAAAGGCGAGTTGGCTTGTCGAGAACTCTGATGACGCGTTCGCCCCAGCGATCAGGGTGCGCATCATCGACTGCACCGGCGGCCGAGTCTTTCTCCGTTGGGAGGAATTCGCCAGACGTCAGCGGAAGATCCTCGCTCAGCGCGAAGCCTCGTTCGATCCAGCTGTCGGCGTAGCGCATCGAAACGCCTCTCATCATGCGCACGGTCGCGAGCTCGCCCACCAAGATGGGGTCGGTGGGGCGCGTGAGCAGCCACAAGAACAGGCGGTCGGTAGGTTGATACGACGCGGAAATGTTCATCACCGCTTCCTACCGAGTCGAGCTTCAATCGATGCTGGCGAGCGTATCGCGCGTCTTCGTGTCGCCGTACGCACGTCAAGTTCGAGAGCTCCACGGTCCGTTTCGGGATCGGCAATTTCAGAGAGCCCCTGCACCCGCCCCATCAACCAGAGCGCTGTCGCAAAGATCCCGACGCCGACACTGGGATCGCCGCGTTCGGTGCGGATCAAGGTCGGAACCGACACGCCGAGACGTGCTGCCCAAACTCGCTGCGATTCCTTCCGCCGAATCCGAGCAATCGCGAGGTTCTCGCCCAACTTTTTCAACGCCTGCAGCGCAGCGGGAGGCAAGGAGGAAGTCGCCGGTGAGGCCTTTGACATAACGTATAGTTTATCAAAAACGCGGTTTAGCGCAAGCATATGTTCTCTCAGACATCTGTTTCCCGGGGTAATGGCCAGCGGCTCGATTGGGATCTCTGCGATCGACGAGTCGGGATCGGCCAGTCGAGGAAGGCCCCGAGCGACATTGAAGCGTCCGTTCGAACGCGCCTGCTCTCTCGGGGCAACCTGTCGATTTCGTTCACGGCGACGCTGCCTGCACGACTTGATGGCGCAGACGCGAGTCATAGGGCTGCCGAGGAGCGCCAAAAACGCCTCCTTCAGGCACGCGGGGCAGTTCCCGAACAGGTAATCGCGGAATGCTTGTCCACACGTGATGCGCTGGAGCGCTTGGGGTTTGGCCGGCGCCTAAGCGAACGCGGCAAAGGGACTGCGTCGCTCAGGATGACAGCTTTGCGATGTGGAACGACGCGCTGCCCCTGCCCAAAGTCGCCGTCCCCTGTGAAAAGCAACTTCCAACCCCCCATCCAAAAGGGAACCCCCAACGTAGACGAGCGATCCCACGCAAAGCGTGGGACGCGAGCGGGTAGGTCAAGAAACGTCAATGCGCGAGAGCGCGTTGCAGCGCCCCGCTCGTAAACCATCTTTACAACTCGCCCCGCGCGAAAGGAAGTTGGGGTGCGCGAGGGGTGAAACCATCCGGTTTCGGCCCCTCGCATAAATGGTGGCGCTAAGCCTTAACAAGTTTGCGCAGCCGCTTCGCATCCGCAAACATGTCCACGTTCGTAAACACGTACGTTGCCGTTTCGTGTTTCGCACCCTGCACGAGCCCCGCCAGCCTTTCGATCGCAGGGTCCTCATACCGGCTCTTGTGACCCGCCGGTCCAGGCAAACGGTAGTAGCCAGCCGGGCCACCCCCAACGCCGTGCGCAAGTGGATCGCGCGCAGCAATAACCCCCGTACCCGCGCTCTCAGCGAGCGCTTGGGCGACATCAGGGTCCCAAAGCGTCGGAGCTTCCCACACCACCACCTCAAAGCTCGCCTTGGCCTTGGTGAGGAAGTCTTTGACCGCTGCCTTGTTCGCGCGATTATTCACGAACTCGGGCGGGCTCACGAAGACTGCCGTGGTCGCCCCGAGGTCTTTTGCGACTTCGGAGAGGGAGGCCAACGCGTTCTCCACGACGGTGCCATCTCGGAAAGATTCTTGACCAATTTCGCGCGGACCGAGCACCGAAAACTGAAAACCCGGAGGGGCCTCACGTCGCCATCGTCGGATGGAGCCTGGGCCGGGCATCGACAAGTGCGTCTCCTGCACCTCGACAAAAAGGAACTCCTTGAAGTAGCGCGTGGCTGGGACGGGAAAGCCCGCACACCCGATGATCACCATAACGTCGCAGGGTACCACGCATCATCGCGAGGGCGCCTGTTTCTGGCGTGGCAGAAAAAGCGCGAGAGAACTTTCGTTCTCACGCGCCTCGCGGGTGTTATCCCAGGCCTACCTCGTTACTGAGCAGGGCACTGCGGATCGCACTTTGCCGTCAAGCACGCGATGGTCGCGTTCAACTGGGTCACGCCCTCAGGGCTAACCTGGGTCTTGCACTCATCTTCGCACTTCTGGTTGTCAGCGCACCCTGCGATGCACTTGTAGACTTCAGTGCAATCACTCGCTGTGTCGCCAAAGCAAGTGGTCACTTCGGTGCAGCAGCTAGTGCCCATGCAGGTGTCGCAGTTGTCGTTCGCGTCGTCGAACGACACGTTGTTCAGGCCGCTGCACGAGTTGCCGCCACCGCCGGTATCGCCGCCGCCGCCACCGCCGCCATCGACGAGGCCGACCGCCGCGTCGCTGTCAACGATCGTCAACTTGCAGCCGGTCTGCGTTGCTGCGGTCGCAACGTAGCCGCACACTGCCAATAACGAGCCAACCGTAATCAATGTCGTCTTCTTCATGCGCTCCCTCGTAGTCGTTTGGCAGCCGAGAACGGCTGACCGGTAAGAGGATAGACGGTTGTCTATGCCCGTGGGCAACAAAGCCCAGCAGTAAGACGCGCGAAACGCAGCATCCCTTTAGAGGTCGCGGTCGAATTAAGAGCGTCTGCGCACGAATGCTCCCACCGCAGCCGACAAAGCCACAAGCCACCAAGGTCCGTCGCCGATCAGGCCGTAGAGCGTGCGGCCCCCCGAGAGCCAGTGCACCGTTGCAAGAAGCGTTTCTTGCGTCATCGTGCTTGTCTGCGCCACCACACGCCCGACGGGATCAATGATCGCCGACACGCCGCTGTTAGTGCTTCGAATCAGATACTTGCGGTGCTCAATTGCGCGAAATTTCGCAAGCGCAAGGTGCTCCCATGGCTCGGTGGAATCGCCAAACCAGGCGTCGTTCGTGATGTTCACGAGCATCTCAGGGTCTGCGTGGTTCACGGCCGCGCGCGTGAACGAAGGGATGATGTCCTCGTAGCAAATCAGCGTGGTCACCCGATGCTCGACACCCCCTTGGATGATGCGAAGCGGCTCGAGGGTTTTGCCCTGGGTGAACTGGCCGCTGTTAGGCGACCATTTGTAGAGAATCGGAAATGTTTCTCCGAGTGGCAGATATTCGCCGAACATCAAGAGGTACGTCTTATCGAAGCGCCCCGTGACGTTGGCCTTGTCGTCAACGGAGAGCGCCGTATTGTAATAAACTCGGTGACGAATTGGGTCTTCTCGATAGAGGACAGCGCCCACGATCGCAGGCAGCTTGATCTCAGCGAGTGTGCGGCTCATCGCCACCGCGGTGTTTTTTTCGTGCACCGGGTACATCGCGGAGGTCTCGCTCCACACAATCATCTCGGCGCCGCGATCGCGAAGGGAGGCCGTCGCCTGCATGTGGCGCTTCATGCCCTCGGCAAACTGCGCACGCTTCTCGGTGAGCCCCATGTTGGCTTGCACGGTGCCTACGCGCACCGCAGGAGCAGAGGCCACACGAGCATCGACACTGCGAATGCGAAACGCGCCGAAGAGCAACGTCAGTGCAAGACCTGCAAGTGGAATGGCAACGCGCACGCGCACCAGCGGCCTTTTCTCGAAGCGCGCAAGCGTGACTTCCACAAGCGCAAGGTTGCTCGCGAGCAGACCCAGGCCAACGAGAATGGGACCGCCCAACTCGGCGGTTTGGGTGAAGGCGGGAATCGTGTGAATCGAGCCCGCGAAGTACCACGGAAAGAGCAGGGGATAGGTAAGTTCGCTTGTTACAAATGCCGCGGCAAACGACAAAAAGAGCGGCCAACCGCGCGACGTCGTCCGCGAAAATAACCACCCTAGCAGCGCCCAGCGACCCGCCTGATACGTGCACACTACAAGCGTAAAAAATGCGCACGCAATGAACGGAAAGCCGCTGAACGTGAGCAACATGTTCTGCAGCCAATAGAAGCCGCCGACGCCCATGATGACGCCGGCGAGCAGCCCAAGCCAGGTCGCGCGTCTTGCAGGTTGCCTGTAGAGCGCAAGGAAAGTCGGCACGTAGCAAATGAACGCCAGTGGCCAGATGTCGATGCCCGCAAACGAAAGACAGTAGAGCGTCCCACCGAGCGCCGCGAGCCCTGCGGCGGGCCTGGCAGGCAGTGGAAACATCGCGGGCGTCGCCTGAGCTTGTAGGTCAGTCATCTTGACTACTTGAGGATCTGTTTTACGCGGTCGACGAGATTCGACAGCACCAGGGGTTTTTCGAGGTAGTGCTTTGCACCGGCCTGAATGCCGCGAATCACCGCGCTCGGGCCGGTCACCTCTGAGATAAGGATCAAGGGAGTCCTCGAAAGACGTGGGTCTTGCTTCATCATCCGCGCGAGTGTGAGTCCATCGACATAGGGCAGCATCACATCCGCGATGACCAGGTCGGGCGGTAGTCCACGTGACAAGAGCTCGGTCGCAATGAGTCCGTCGGCGACCGCCGTGACCTCGTAACTCACCTCGAGCGCTTTCGTGATCAGGTTGCGCTCGCTTGCGTCGCCGTCAACGACGAGCACGCGCTTTCTGTCAGCCATGTGACCTCAGTGAGTCGGAGGTTTGGCTGGCGCGTTGCCAGGCTTGACGCCGATCAGCTCGACGTCGAAGAGCAACGTCGAATTCGGCGGGATCTTGCCCATGTTGCGGGAGCCATACCCAAGGTTTGGGGGAATGGTGAGCTTGCGTTTTCCGCCGACTTTCATGCCCGCGACGCCCTCGTCCCAACCCTTGATGACGCGACCGCCGCCGAGTGGAAACTTGAACGTCTCTTTGCGATCGCGCGAGCTATCGAACTTCGTGCCGTCGGTGAGGGTGCCGGTGTAGTGCACCTCGACTTCGTCACCCGCCTTAGCGACCGCGCCCTTGCCGACGACTTCGTCTTTCACTACGAGCTTGGCGTTCGGGTCGGCCTCGGCAGGTGGAGGCGCTGAAACCGTGGGCTTTGGAGCCGCGACAGAGGGAAGCGAAGAAACCGCGGCACTCGCGCTCGCGATGGGCAGGTCAGCGACCGGTTCGGTGAGCTTGGAGCAACCGGCGCAAAGGAGAGCCAGAGGGGCAGCAAGAGCGACAATGCGTTTCATGCGCGCGAAGTTAGCGAGATTCCGTTGTAATGAGAAGTGAATGGCGCGTGTTCTGCACATCGAGGACGACCCTCGCAATCGTTTGCTGGTCAGAAAGCTCCTTGCCGCTGACGGTCACGAGGTCATCGATGCCGAAGACGGCCTTGAAGGGGTAAGGCTCGCCCAGAGCACCATGCCTGATCTGATTCTCGTCGACATGAATATTCCGGGACTTGACGGTTACGAAGTCGCCCTGCGTCTTCGCGGGGAGCACCAGCTTGACCGCGTCCCGATCATTGCCATCACGGCGGAAGGCGATCGCGAGACAAGTCTCGTCGTGGGGTGCGACGGGTTCATTCAAAAGCCGATCGACGCTAGTCAATTTTGTGAACGAGTCGCCGGCTATCTTGCGGGGCGCAGAGAGCTTCCGGCGGAGCTCTCATCGAACCATCGGCTGCGCGCACAGAGCGGCCGCATCGTCGTGCACCTTGAAGAGAAAGTGGCTGAGCTATCCGCGGCCAATGCGCGTTTGCGTGAAATGGAGCGATTGCGACGCGAATTCTACCGCAATATTTCGCATGAACTTGCCACCCCCATGACGCCGATCGTCGGATACATCCGCATGCTGATCGACGAAGAGCTCGGGAGCATCGCGCCCGCTCAATCAAAAGCGCTGCGGGCGATGGATGATTGCGTGCAGCGCCTTCGCAGCACACTCGACAACTTGGTTGACGTTACAGCGCTCGAGATGGGGAAGATCAAGTTCTTCTACCGCAGTTACGACTTCGCCAAGCTGGTCCAGGCTGCACTGAACAGCACGGAGTCCCTGCGTGAAGGCCATAAGCAAGTGGTCGTCGCGGCGATCCCCTCCGACCCCATGCTTGCGTACGGAGATAGCGACAAGCTGATCCGTGCGGTCGGGCATGTACTCGACAACGCGTCGAAATTTACAGCAGACAACGGTGCGATCGGCGTCGCTGTCTATGTGCATGCTGATGGCTACGAGTTGGTGGTCGCCGACGACGGCCCGGGTATTCGAGAGGGCTATGAAGAGCGGGTGTTCGACCCGTTCTTCCAGGTCGACGGCTCACCCACGCGGACCCAAGGAGGGGTCGGCCTCGGGCTTGCCATTGCGAGAGGGGTGGCCCGGGGCCTTGGCGGCGACATTTCGCTCACCCGTGGCGCGGTGATCGATGGTCGCACCTTTAGTGGAGCGCGGGTGTCGCTACGCGTGGCAAAGAATGCGCATCAAGTCGTGCAGTCATAAGCGATGATCTACCTCGACTGGAACGCAACAACGAAGCCCCTGCCCGAAGTGGTCGCCGCCATGGCGCAGGCTGCTGGCGAAGCGTGGGCCAACCCCTCGAGCGTGCATGGTCTCGGTCGCAGGGCGGCATCGTGCGTCGAGCATGCGCGCGCGCTCGTGGCGGGACTCTTCGCGGCCGATTCGCGTGACGTCGTGCTCACCTCGGGAGGCACTGAAGCGAACAACCTCGCCATCCGTTCGGCGTTCGCACAAGGTAAAGGCACTTTACTGACGAGCCGACTCGAACACCCGAGCGTGACGCGCGTGGCAGAAGCGCTTGAGCGCGAAGGCACCGCGAGGGTTCGTTGGCTCGAGGTCCACGAGGACGGCACGTTGAATGTCGACGATGTGGCGCTCGCGTTTACCGAAGCGAACGACGTACGGCTTGTAACCGTACAAGCCGTGAACCACGAGACCGGCGTGATTCAGCCGGTCGAAGCGGTTGCAGCGATGGCCCACGCGAAGGGCGCGCTCGTGCACGTTGACGCGGTGCAAGCCGTCAGTAAAGTTGACATTCTGCCATGCTCCGCGGACACAATTGCCATCGCAGCCCATAAATTTCGAGGTCCGAAGGGCGTCGGCGCGCTCGTGCACCGGCCAGGTGTGCGCCTCGTCGCCATCATGGGCGGCGGTAGCCAAGAGCGCGGCATTCGCCCTGGGACTGTGGATCCGGTCGCGGCGGCAGGCATGGCGGCGGCGATCGCATGGGTGCGAACGTCGGGCCGTGCGGACTATGCGGCGATCGAAGTGGAACGTGACGCCCTTGAGGCAGCGTTGCTCGCAATGGCGGAAGGCGCATTGCGAAACGGGACGGCGGCGCGAGCGCCACACGTCAGCAATCTTTACTTTCCGCGCGCGGTCGGGCCCGAGCTCGTTGCGGCGCTCGACCTTGAGGGCGTGTGCGTCTCGAGCGGCAGTGCGTGCAGTGCGGGAACCAGCGAGCCTTCGCCCGTGCTCACCGCGATGGTGGGCGCGACGCGTGCCATGGCGAGCGTGCGTATTTCGTTGGGTGAGGTGTTCACGACTGAAACACGCGAGCAGGTGACGAGCGCGTTCGTGCGTGTGCTGGCGAGGTTGTAATCGACATGGTATGGATAATGGTATGGCAACGAAGAAAATCACGGTCACCATCGACGCCGAGCAATTGCGCGCGATCCGAGCGATCGTCGATGAGCGTCACGCGAAGAGTGTGTCGGCCTTCGTACAACATGCCATTGCAATATCGTTGAGCGACGTTGCGGGGTGGGGAGCCCTCCTCACGGGTGCGCTCAAAGAATCAGGAGGCCCGATGACAAAAGCCGAGCGCGCATGGGCTGATGGCGTTCTGGCTGAGCGTGGCGATCCCGCGCAGGCAAAGCGACGAAGGGCAGCGTGAGCGGCCTCACCCTCGATGCTGGGGCTCTTATCGCGCTTGACCGAGATGATCGTCGCGTTCTCGTGCTGCTCGCTCGCGCGAAAGAAGTGGGCGCGCGCGTCACAATCCCCGCGACGGCGCTTGCTCAATCGATTCGGCGCCCGCAAACGCAAGCGCGCCTCGCGAGGCTTGTTCGTCAACCCACGACGGATCTCGCGTCACTTGATGGTCCCGACGCCACCCGCGTAGGCCTGCTCCTGGCCGCTACGCGCACGAAAGATATTGCCGATGCGCACGTCGTCATTTGCGCACGCAGAGCGCGACAGACCATTGTGACGAGCGACCCGGATGACCTGCGCCGACTCGATCCTGACGCCTCGCTCGTGGTGCTGTAGGGGACCGTGGTTGCTCGAAGACGGACGGCCGAGGTCGACACTAAGGGCATTAGCGACTATTCTAGTCATAGGAGACTATCAATGACTACCCGTCTGAGCCTGTCGGAGGCAAAGAGCCACCTCTCGGAGGTCGTTCGCGATGTGCGGACCCAGGGGCAAGAGACGATCATCACCGTCGACGGGGAGCCGGCGGTGCGGGTGGTTCCGATCGCAGGCGTCCCTCGCGTGTTGACGGACGCCGAAGTCGTCACAGTCAGGGTGCTGCTCGGCAGCATCGAGCGGATGGATCGATCAAAAACGAAGTTTGACGCGGTCGCACTGGTGAGGGAGGGGCGGCGGTGAATCCCGTGCTCGACGCCTCGGTTTTCGTTGCGGCGATCTCTCCTGCCGAGCGGCACCACGCCCAGGCGCGCGCATTGTTTGCGAGCCACCCCGAGGCATCGCCCTATCTGGTACCGGCATTGTTTCGTGTCGAGGTGATTGCCGCGTTGGCTCGCCGGGGCGAGTCGGATCACCTTCTTGACCTTGTCGACGCACTCATTCGTGGACCGAGATTCTATGCATGCCCGATGGATGCGGCATTGCTCGACGAAGCCGCGATCGTCGCCCGGCAAGCGCGGCTGCGCGGGTATGACGCGATCTACGTCGCTCTCGCGATTTCCAGAAACGCGCCGCTCTTCACGCTGGACCGCGAAATTCGCAAGCGCCTCGAAGTGGCGTTCCCAGCGGTTCGGGTTCACGAAAAAGCCTAACCCTGGATTGCAGCCGGCCACCGACGTCAGGGGCGTCGAGAAGCTGCGTCATACAAACGTGAAGCGTATTGAAAAACTCAGCGCCAAGCTCTCGACGCTGCTGCTCGTAGTTCACGGTTAATTTTACACCCAAGAGGTGTAATTTTTGTCTCGTGCTTCATCGGGTCAAGCTGTCGAGTCGGGCGACGAAAGCCCTGCAGAACATGCCGGATCACATTGTCAGGAAGCTCCAAAAGTGGGTGGATGCACGTGGAGGAAAGCGGTCTCGAAGAAGCCAGGAAACGATCGGGGTGGCACGATGAGCCGCTGCACGGTCAGCTGAAGTTCACGGTGGACCTTCGCGCCGCGTGAGTCACGCGTGACGCAAACGGGGAAGAGGCGGCTAGCGCAGCGTCCTGGCACACCCTACAATCCCCTCTCATGCCTTGTGAGACAGAACTGTCGAAGATAGAAGCTTACTCCGCCATGTTCGTGTACCTCGAAGAGGTCTTCGCGCGCACGCAGTCCGATGATCTCGGTGCGCTGTTGGGCGGGATGAGTCTCTTGGCAGACGGTGGCACTGCTGACCCTGCTGCCTGGGCCGACTGGGAGGCTGCGGTTCGGAGGGTTGTCGAGGGCGAGGTGGATCTCGAGCTATCCCTTAGATGACGCATCAATCACGAGTGCCCACGCCAAAGCGTCCTTCCAACCAAGTCTCGATGCGCACCTTCAGTGCTCCGCCGCGGCCACCTGAGGCGCGCTCGGCCCACTCGTCTGAAACGGAATCCACAAAACCTTTGCGCGTGAGTACGGGCCCGAGCGCTCGTAGCCCGTCAGGCCCCACAGCACGTTCCACCAGTGCCCCTCAGGACGCTTGCCAAACGAGAAAAGCGGCA